>JAJFVK010000022.1 GCA_021371795.1 Planctomycetaceae bacterium
CTCTTGCCGACAAAACACTGTTCCGTGTTTCAGTTGAACTGACAGCCTCTTCTCGTGAACGCAGTTTGCTGAATGTAACGCTGGGAACTTCGATATGAATATCGATTCTATCGAGCATCGGCCCGGAAATTTTCGCCATATACCGCTCAATCTGGTTCGGCGTACATTTACACTTCTTCTGGTCAGAGCCGAAATATCCACACGGACACGGATTTGTTGCCGCGACCAACATAAAATTAGCTGGGAATGCAACCGAACCCCTGGCACGCGAGATTGTAACTTTCTTTTCCTCTAAAGGCTGGCGAATCATCTCAAGCACGTTTCTTGGAAATTCAGCGAACTCATCGAGGAATAAAATTCCATTATGTGCAAGCGAAAGCTCACCGCATCGCGGATTGCTTCCGCCGCCAATAAGCGCGGCGCCAGTGGCGGTATGATGAGGCGTTCGCACAGGCCTTGTCGCCATCAAAGCCTTACCATCAAGCTGACCAACCGAAGAATAAATTCGCGTCGTCTCCAGCGATTCAGTCATCGTAAGTTTCGGCAGAACCGTCGCGAGTCTCTGCGCAAGCATCGTCTTTCCGGAACCCGGCGGGCCTATCATCAAAATATTATGTCCGCCTGCCGCAGCAATAGTCAAAGCACGCTTGACAGTCTCCTGCCCTTTGACATCTGAAAAATCAACATCATAAATCGATGCGTCTTCCAGCACTTTATCGATATCAACATAAGTCGATTCCAGCGCCAGCTTGCCCGAAAGAAACGTCGCCGCCTGTGAAAGTGAACCAACTCCGAAAACTTCCAAATCCTCGACAACCGCCGCCTCACGAACGTTTTGCAGCGGCACAATCATACTCTTGAATCCTTTTTCTTTTGCCGCGATTGCCATACTCAAAACGCCGTTGACTGGCCGAACTCTGCCGTCAAGCGCAAGCTCTCCGACAATAATAAAATCCTTCGCGCTGGAACTTTCGATTGCATGCGTACTGATAAGTACACCAAGAGCGATTGGTAAGTCGAACGCCGGGCCGGCCTTTTTTACATCAGCCGGCGCAAGATTGATTACGCTTTTGGTCCTCGGATATTCATAGCCTGAATTTATTACCGCCGATTGAACACGTTCAATGCTTTCCTTTACAGCGGTATCGGGCAGACCGACAACAAGAGATTTTTCAAATCCTCCGCGCGTGATATGCACTTCGACTTCGCAGATTATTCCTTCGATACCCTCGAGCGTTACGCTATACAATTTCGCCAGCATCTTCCATCCCTGTCCTGATTTTATTTTGTAAAATGCAAGTATTCAATAACAATTAATATTAGCCATCCGATTTGCAGAATAAAGAACAAAATTATTTGAACCCATTCGGCACGATTTTTGGTAGAAACCGTAAAATTCTCAATCACAACGGAATACGCGTCTTCGAGCGATTCAAGTTTTCCGCGAATGGATTTTCTCCACTCCTCAATTTTAAATTTCGCGGCCGCAAGCTCGTAAAATCTCGCCGAATACCAGTCGCCGATAAGCTTAACATCTCGCTCAAGCCGCTGAAGCTCGGAAATTGAAACCATTCTGATTTCCATAGTCTCTTTGATTTTTTGCGACAACTCCTTGCTGCTCAATTTCCCGCCGGCAGGGATATTATGCACAAATTCGGCCATTCTGGCCAGTCTTATATCTATCTGACTGTCAAGAATGCGATGCCTCAAAAGTTGCAGATTCGCCAGGGTCAAAAGATCAAGACATTCATCGATATCGCCGTTGGGGTCGAAAAGAAACGCGCCGTCCCAATCAATAATAGACAAATCATTATTCGCATATTTTATCCTGTTACCAAGCGTATATTGCACTTCCTGCGGGTCGAGTTTCAACAACTCTTCAGACTTCAGGAGCGAGGCCATAATATCCTGATAATTCAAAAACTGCTCCGGCTCACCATCATAATTCGTTACAGCAAAGACAGAATATTCTTCGCTGAAAAGCAAATCGCCGCCGAAACTTTTTAAAATCTGATACGAATAATCATAAGATTGTTTTTCAAGCTCAAAAATATTTTTTTGGAACAGGTTGTCGACTTCAATAGTTGCCTGTATCAGCAGAATATCCGGCTGGAACCCGCGCAGATAGAAAGTTACGTTTTTTTCGCCAATAGTATAATTCTCCTGCCCGACGATAACCTGCTTGGGCATCGCGGCCTTGTAATACATCGGCGAACTTTTCACAATCGCCGAAGTAAACACCTCGCCCGAAAGCTCTTTCGTAACTTTGCCCAACACCAGCGTAATCAGTCTCTGTCTCACATCTGCCATAACACACCATTCTAATTATATTTTTAATCTAAAAATTTCACAAACACATTTAAAAGACCTTTTGGCCGGAAATACAAGAAAATTTCACTGTTTTTACGTCTTTTATTGCAGTACCACGCATAACTCTTTTGCTTATAAAGACTTAAAAAATATAAAAATTCTTTAAAAACCCCCTTGTCAAACCGGCATTCTGTGTTATAATAACGCTATATTAAATGCTCTTTTTTTTCTTATAATAGGTTTTGGTTTCGCTGAAACAAAATATTCAATTTATAACCCAATTGTTATATAAATATTTACAAGGGTTTTGCTTCAGCAAGGCTCGATGAATAATCGAGCCTTTTTTATTGCGCAATTTTTCACTTTTTCTCAAGAATGTCTTTTGCAGAATCCCTTATTTCTTCGGAACAATCAAATGCACATTCGTCCAGTATCTCTCTGCTTAATTCTCCAATTTCCTCCAAACACGCAACACTGTCAGCCCGACAATTAGTACAAGGCGTATTTTCATACACCCATAAAAGCAGTTCTTTCAACTCTTTGGTTTCATTCATTTCCGCTATTCCAATCACGCTCATACCATATGAATGAACATCCCATTTATCAGCTTTAGAATTTAAAATAGCCTCCATAATTTTTGTGGCATCTCCTGCAATATAATTTTTTACAAAGAAATCAAATAGTAAATGATCCGGCCAACCTATAATTTTACCTTGTCTTATTCTATCACACGCAAATTCATGAACTTTCTCATCTTTACAATTTGCAAGAGCAAGTATAATAGCCGCTCTGAATTTTTCATCTTTATCGTTTGCCAACTCAAAAAATTTCTCATGTACTTCTGGCATTGCGACACTTCTAAACACCCCCAAAAGCCGCCTTCGCACATTATTATCTTTTTCTTCAAGTAGCCGTGAAAAAACTATTTTTAATTCATTTTCGTCCGCATACCGTCCAAATCTATTATAAAACCATTGCGAATCATTAGAGCCATCCACCGCTATTTGGATTATCTTTTCTGCGTTATATAATGAAATAAATTCACTTTTCCGGTTTTCTCGTTCAATAGCCCTTTGTTCTTCTGAAATACTTTCATGTGAATCAAAACCGCAATCTTCATCAATACAATCGAAGAAAACCTTTATTTTATTATTCGAATATGAGTTTTCTTTTAACAAAGTATTATATTTTTTTCTTTCTTCTTCATCATAGGTAAAAACCTCCGGCACACTGTCTTCCGGATTATTTATAAGTCTTTGTCCATATATTTCAGCGAGCTGCAAAACTTCTGTTTCACCCTCAATTTGCACATACTCTTCAACTCCCATGTAGTCAAAATCATTCCCGGAAATGGCAGAATTGACAACAAATTCCTTCAATGATTTTCTGGCCAAACCATCTCCATCAAGTGCCATCTCAATAACTAAATCACAGAGTTGGCCAACATCTTTCCATTCATCTGTTTTTTCTAATGCTGATAAAATAGCATCACGAAACTTATTATAATAAGATGTATCCTTAAACATTTCATAAAGCCACTTTTCCTTGCCGCACTCACATTGAGCATCGTAAGTAGTGTTGTGAATGCAGGCATCCAATACGATGTCTGCCATATCATCCAGACCATAATGTTGAATGTGCATCATCGCTCTGCCGAGACCTTTAGCAATGGCCTCGGCAAATTGCTGTTTATTTAATTTTTTTATTATTGCCATAACAACCTATTCTACGCGTTTTTCCAGACGAACCAGACAAACAAATATGCCGCGGTAACTGCCGCCAAGGTGAACGGCAAACCAATCTTCGCGAAGTCCCTGAACTTTACATCGTACCCCTCTTTTTTCAGCAGTCCGCAACCAACGATATTCGCAGACGCTCCAATCGGCGTGATATTCCCGCCAAGACTTGCGCCTATCAGCAAACCAAACAGAAACAGCGATGGATTCATATTCAGCTTGTCCGCCATTGAAATCGCCACCGGCAGCATCGCGGCCAAAAACGGAACGTTATCGACAAACGCTGAAACAAACACAGATGCAAAAACAATAAGCGTATAGCCCAGGAAGATATTATCGCCGACAACTTCAGATAAAACATCCGCGATTATCTCAATCCAGCCTGTCGTCGTAATTGCGCCGACGAGAATAAAAATACCAACCAAAAATAACGTCGTGTCCCAATCGAGAGCTTTAATAGATTTGATTACCGATTCGTTATTTACACGTTTATCCCACGCAAGGCAGACAACTCCGAAAACCATACAAATAATTCCGGCTAAAAATGAAAAGCCTGTATCAAAGAAACTCGACATCGCCAATGCGACAATCAACCAGGCAAGAAATTTTGTCGGTATCCACGACTTGACTTTTTCAACGGCAATGACTTCGGTTTTATGCTTATGAAATTTGAAAAATGAGTACAACACAAAGAACGACGCCAAAGCACCAAGTTCCACAGCAAAGAAAATACTCGGTCGCCCATGATAGAAAAAGAAATCAAAGAAATTCATTTTCGCAAAGCCGCCCAAGAGCATACTCGGCGGGTCGCCAATCAGCGTAGCAGTTCCCTGTAAGTTGCTGGAAATAGCAATGCCAACCATCATATTAACAGGATTAATCTTCAGTTTTTTCGCTATTTCCAGTGCAATCGGCGCAACAATCAGCACCGTCGCAACGTTTTCAACAAACGCTGAGATAAAGCCGGTCAGCATACAAATGAACATTATCGCCCAGGCGGTGTTTTTGGATTTGTTTACAATAACTTCGGCGAGCCATGCGGGCACCCTGCTTTTCATAAAAACATCGGCGACAATTAGAGTGCCGACAAATATTCCCATCACGTTCCAGTTGATTGCCCAAAACGCCTGCTTGAGTGTGAGAGCGCCGGCGATAACAACGAGCCAGGCAGCGGTAATAGCCACAATAGTTCTTTTCGCGGGCAATAAGACAAAAAGAATATACGCTGAAATAAAAAGAATTACCGCTAATGTTCTGGCTTCCATACGAAATATATTATCGGCGGGAAATTTTTATGCAAGTGAAATTGGATTTATCCTTACGACTAAATTTACACTTTAAGGAAAATTTTCTTTCGGTAAAGGATATAAAGAAATGCAAATTCGCAGACCAATATCCCTGCCCAGAGAATTACAGGTTTTAAGGGGTCGCTTGAAATCCTGATAAAGCCACCGAAGAAAAATTCGGCCATATCTTGAAAGCTGATTATTTTATTAGCGCACAAATAAATCGTAATCGGATTTACCCCTATCAGCATAAACGGAAAAAATATTTTCCTGATTTTCCAGATATCTACCACAAGATAAAACAAAGCGGTCAGCAGTAATGCCCAGCCGATTGCATAAACAACAAATGAGCTTGTCCAGAGCTTTTTGATCATCGGAAAATGCGCCCCCCATAATCTTCCGATACCTAAACAAATTAATCCGGCAATCACGATGTATAAACATTTACGATATTGTTTAATATTCTGTTTTTTTAACAACGCACCGGCCAACGCACCCGCAATCGCAAGCGCAGAAGCGGGAATAGACATCAAAATTCCTTCAGGGTCAGTCGCACCGTAGATAAGTTTGCCGGGAACGATGAGCCTGTCGATATAAGACGCGAAATTGCCGCCGGCGTTTGTTAAATCAACCGCATCAAAACCAGGCACTGTTACAAAATTCATTAAAACATAATAAATCAGCAGAATGACTGCCCCACAAATCGCCTGACCGAATGGTTTGAAGTTTATTACAACAATCGACGCCCATAAATACGCCATACCGATAAGCCCAAGCACGCTTAAATATCGCAGATTCGCAAAATCGAGCGTTTTTAAAAGGTTGTTATAAAGCAAGCCGAGCACAATTAAAATTACCGCTCGTCTAATTACTCTGAAGTAAAGTTTGCCTTTTTGCTGTGAAGCTAAATATTTTTCAAATGAAAACGGCATTGTTACGCCTGAAATGAAAATGAAAAGCGGGAAAATCAAATCCCACGCGTGAAAACCAAACCAATCGACGTGCTCAAGGTTTTCTTTGACCGGCTCAAGCCAAGACCAACCAAGATAATTAATGAGATTAAGAAGAAATGTACCGCCGCCGACAATCCAAAACATATCAAAGCCGCGGAGGATGTCAAGCGACGCGAGTCTTTCAGAAGAAACGTTTTGTTTACCTCCTGCCAATTGTCTATCAGTCATAAAATCAATCCTTTAATAATTTATTGTTTTATCTACACAACAACCGTAGAGACATCTGAAAAACTGATATTTCGAAAGTTTAAGAGGCTTCAGTGTAATGATTTGAGTCAATTTCTGCAATTCCAAAATTTTAATATGAAAGCCCGAACCCATATTCGAAAAGCGGCTTGTCTTTCATTTCAGAAAGCGGTATTTGCGATGCTGATTTCGGCCAGCTAAACGAAAGTTTGCCCGTCGGCTTGTAATCGCCGAACAAAACATCAGCAACGCCCTGCCCTTCAGTACCAGGCAGCCACGCAGCAATAAAAGCATCCACTTGAGCCAATACATTATTTATAAGCATCGGCCTGCCGGAAATTAAAATCACGACCACCGGAATTCCCGCCTTTTTCATATTCACAACCGCCTCGACATCCTGCTTATCAAGCGCCGGCTCGGCCACATCGCCATAATATTCAGCGTAAGGTTTTTCGCCGATTACAATAATGCCAAGGTCAGCGCCTTGTGTACCGCTTGCATTCAATGCGAATGTTACATTGCAATCCGGCACAGCGTTTTTAATCGCCTGCAAAATCGTTGTCCCGCCTGTCGTCACGTTCCCGCTTTGGCCCTGCCAGTCAATAGTCCATCCGCCGCACTGGTTTCCGATATTATCAGCGCTTTTGCCGCCAACGTGAATGCGCTTAATCTTTTTGGAAAGCGGCAGAACACTATTTCCATTTTTCAGCAGCACAAGCGACTGACGTACCGCTTGTCGTGCGATTTGCCTGTGTTCGGCGATGCCGAATTGCTTATGCAGCTCTCTGTCAGCAAGTACCGATTTGTTTTTGTCCATAAGCCCCATCGCGAATTTAACCCGCAGGATTCTGGTTACCGCGTCATCAATGCGAGACATCGGAACATCGCCATTTTGAACCAGTTCTTTAAGCGTAACAAAAAATTGGTCATACGTATTCGGCTCCATTGCCATATCCATACCTGCATTGATGGAAATTTTTACCGCTTCGTTAAAATCAGGAGTTATCTGCTTGATTGCTTTGTAATCAGAAATTAAAAATCCCTCGAATCCCAATTCATCTTTCAAAATTTCCGTCAGCAGATGTTTATTCGCAGAGCATTTAACACCGTTGAAACTGCTGTATGAGGGCATTATACTGCCTACGCCCGCGTTGACTGCTGCGACATAAGGCGAAAGAAAAAGTTTACGCAATTGTTCTTCGCTCATTTGCACATCGCCCTGATCGAGCATATTTTTATGTTTTGAAGTGCCGAATTTTGTGCCGCCGTCGCCGATGTAATGTTTAGCACATGCCAGAACGGAAAAAGGACTGCTCAAATCGTTTCCCTGATAGCCGCGAACCTGTGCCTGACCGAGAATTTTTACAAGCTCTGTGTTTTCAGAAAAACCCTCGTAAGCCCTGCCCCATCGAATATCCTGCGGAACAGTTACACAAGGCGCAAAAGTCCAGTTAATTCCTGTCGCGCGAATTTCAAGAGCCGTTATGCGAGCGATTTCGCCGACAAGATTAGCATCCCTTGTGCAGCCAAGCCCGATGTTATGCGGAAAAATTACCGCGTTCAAAACATTGTTATGCCCATGCAGCGCATCGATACCGTAAAAAATCGGAATTGCCAGTCGCGTCCGCAACGCCTGCTTCTGACAAGTATCGTAAAGATTCGTCCACGCATCGAGACTGTTTCCGCTTTTGGGGTCTGCGTTTCCGCCGCTTAGAATCGAACCAAGATAAAATTTAGAGATGTCGTTTATATCTTTTAAGTAGCAGTTTTCCGCCTGCGTCATCTGCCCGATTTTTTCTTCGAGCGTCATCTTTGAAAGCAGCTCTTTTGCCTGCCTGTCATAACTCAAAAGCGATGCGCCGTTTGCGGATAAACTTAAAACAGCCAATACGAACATTACGAACGTGATTTTTTTCATTTTGCAAACCCTTTTTTAAAAATCTGCTCTATTATACACACTTTTCGCCATTTTCCATCTCTTGTTTAAAATTTTTTAGCAACCAGTTGCTAAAAGACAATAAGAAATACCCCATCCCAACAAAATCGTATATTTATAATTGCCTTTTTTTCAGGACAACTTATCCTTACAATAAAATTATGTTTAAATTAAAAACCAACAAAGAATATATTTTGTTTTTAGGCCTGTTATCGACGGTTTCGCCTCTGGCTACGGATATGTATTTGCCGGCCATACCGACGATTGCGCAGGCATGGCACATCGGCACAGACACCGCGAGTCTGTCGCTGGTGTTTTACTTTGTGTTCTTCGCCGCGTTTATGCTGGTTTTCGGCACAATGTCCGACAAATTCGGCCGAAAGCCGATACTGCTGACAGGATTATTTATTTTTGTAGCCGCAAGTTTTCTCTGCGCTACTTCGCTGAACATCCGCCAGTTAATCACATGGCGAATCATTCAGGGCATCGGTGCAGCGTCGCCTGCCGCGATATCATTGGCCATTTGCAGAGACATCTACGACGGCGAAAAAAGAAAACGCGCACTGGCATATATCGGTATCATTCTTTCAGTTGTTCCGCTGACCGCGCCGACAATCGGCAGTTTATTTCTCAAATTTGCTGACTGGCGTTTCATCTTTATTACACAGGCGATGCTTACTTCACTGACATTGCTGCTGTCTTTAGGCTACACTGAAACATTGAAGGAAAAACTCACAGCGAATGTATTCCACATTTTCGGCAGATATAAATCGCTCATTTTGAACAGAGGCTACATCCTGGCAAACACGATTATGGGGTTAATCTCCGGCCCGTTCTTCGGGTTCATCGCGTTTTCTCCGATTGTGTACATTCAAATATTCCATCTGAACACCTCGATGTTTGGTTTGCTGTTCGCTCTGAACGCCGGAATGGCAATGCTCGGCGCGTTTGCGTGTACAAGATTGATTAAGTTTTTTTCAGATAATAAAATTATCACTTTCGGAATTTCAGGCTGTATTGTTTCAGCACTGGCAATAGTTTTGTTTGGCCGGCACAATTGTTATCTTTTCGCGGCATTTATGAGTATTTTTACCTTCTGCTGCGGTATGACAAGACCGTTGAGTATAAATTTGATTTTGAGTCAGGTAAGTTCCGACATCGGCTCGGCGTCCGGCTTTATAGTTTTCTATACTTTCGTTGTCGGCTCGACGTGCATGGCCTTAACAACCGCGAAATGGAATAATCCCATTTTAGCTTTTGGCTTAATTGCGTTTATCTTACCGTTGATAGTTTTGATTATGTGGCCGGTACTTTTAAAAATCATCCGTTATCAAAATGATTAAACAGAAAAAAGTCAGCGTTCCGCCGCTGTGTAATCAGCTTAAAAAAATATCGCCGCAGCGACTCCGCAATTTTTTTTGATTTTTAATATTTGATTTAAATATGCAAGTTTTCAAAACACCGATTTTTCATTTTTATTATTTCTTACGATTTCACTGTAATTTAGTATCGTTCCAGTGTATTTCAGTTCATTTTACTGTGATTTAGATTCCATTTTGTTACACTCAAACTTGCGCCTTGCGCGATTTTGCGGCAGGAATGCGCAACTATCGACTATCAACTAACAACCAACAACTACATATAGTATGTTTGAAATTTTGCGCACGCGAAAACCTGCGCATAATTTGCGAATTTTCAAGAATTTCGATTTTTGAGGATGATTTTGAATGTTTTTTGGGCGTTTTACCAAATACGTGCGCATTTTAAATAGTGTTTTTGATGAAAAACTGAAAAATTACAAAAAACGATAAACTGATATTGAGCAGACAGTTAGGAAAAAAATCGTTTAAAACGTGCGTATTCTTATTTTCAGTAAAAACGCTTATAAGTCTTTATTTGAGGGTTATTATGCTTTTACTGCAATGCGCAGTTTTGCTGACGAGCATCTTGGATTGGCCACGACTTCTTTTATTTTGGGAACGATGGCATTTTTTATAAATTCTGAATAGATGCCGTTGGCGTATCCGTCTCGGAACGAATTTTTGACAAGTTTATCTTCACCGCTATGGAAACTTATGATTCCGATTCGGCCGCCTTTTTTCAGACAGCTCGGCGCAACTCTTAAAAGTTCTCTAAGTGAGCCGAGTTCATTGTTCACGAGTATTCTAAGTGCCTGAAACGTTCTTGCCGCCGGGTGCAGTGAACCGAACTTTGAATTTCGCTGCTGTTTTTTGAAGCTGTTGATTGTCAGGCCCTTAACCGCAAAGACAAGACGCATAAGCTGTGCGATTGTTGTAATCGGCTGAACCTGTCTTTGCGCGACAATCATTCTGGCGATTTGTTCGAAGTCCGGCTCGTCGGAATATTCCCACAGCGATTTGCCGATTTCTTCTTCGCTGATGGTGTTAATTAAATCCGCGGCGGTTTTTTGAATTCGCGTATCCAGCCGCATATCCAGCGGGCCATCGTTTTTGTAACTTATGCCGCGTTCCGGATTATCGATTTGCATACTTGAAACGCCGAGGTCGGCGAAAATAATATCGAAGCCTTCGATTTGCTCTTCTCGCATTGCTTTTTCAATGCCGGCGAAATTACTGTTTTGAAAACTTATCGGCGTTTCAATATTCTTGAGCCGCTGTTTGGTTTTTTCAATTTCTATGCCGTCCATATCGAACGCAACCATTTTTCCGGTTGTGCCGAGGCGTTTGCAGAATGCCCGGCAGTGTCCGCCGAAGCCGAGTGTGCAATCGGCCATAATCTTCCCCGGTTCCGGTTTGAGCAGTTCCAGTGCTTCTTCTAATAATACCGGTATATGCGAACCGGCGGGCGTTTTACCTTTTGCTCTCAATTTATCACGAAGTTCGGGATGCGCGGAAAGATTGTGCTCTTTATATTTTTGCCCAAAGGTCTTTGGGTGCGTACCGTTGTATCTTGGCCGTCTGCGGTGAACCGGCTGCTGTTCGTTATTTTCAGATTTATTGTTGTCGCTCATAGGGAATGAGTTTACAAAAATTGCTGTGTGTTGTAAAGCTATCTCTTATCGGCGGCCAAGAAACGTGATTAAGCCGTCTAAAATGGTGTATGGATGCGGCGGACAGCCGGGAATGTATAAATCTACTTTAATATCGTTAACGCCGTTATTGACTTCCGGATGGCCGTTGAATACGCCGCCGGAAATCGCGCACGCACCAACTGCGATAACAAATTTCGGAGCGGGCACGGCATCGTAAGTTTTTTTCAGCGCCTCTTTCATGTTCTGCGTAACGGGGCCGGTAACGAGAATTCCATCGGCGTGTCTTGGTGAAGCGACAAATTGCACGCCGAATCTGCCGAGGTCGAAAACAAGCGTGGACAAAACATTCGTATCGGCTTCACAGGCATTGCAGCCGCCGGCACTTACCTGACGAAGTTTCAGCGAACGGCCGAAGATTCTTTGGCTCTGTTTATCAAGAGCCTGCGCAAGTTTTCTTTCCTTGTCTGTTACAAGCAAGTCGTTTCTGTCTGTGGCGGCAAGTCTGTAATCTTTTGAAAATTCAATGACACCATTTGCGCAAGTTTTCTGGCACTGACCACAGAAAACGCATTTACCTAAATCTAAAACCGGCTTTCCTTTTTCAAAAGAAATTGCACCGGCAGGACAAACATCGCTGCACTTGCGGCAAGTATCGCATTTATCCAAATGCAGAATCGGTCTGCCTTTGAAACGCTCCGGCAGAATCGGTTCTTTTGCCGGGAACGGATATGTTCTATAACCCTGTTTTATTCGTGCTATTAGCGCTTTTATCATAGGTCGTGTCCGCAGTAAGAAAGATTGAAACTTTTATTGCACAACGGAAAATCTGAAATCTGCTGATTTCTCAACACAACCGCCAATCCCATCCAGTTATGAAACGATGGGTCAACAATTTTATAATGAGCCAGTTGGCCTGCTGAATCAGTAATCGCGGTATGACATATTTCGCCGCGCCAGCCTTCGGTCATCGCAACAGCAATCTTATTCGACGAAATATTTTTTGGCTCAACCGCAATTGCGCCGCTTGGCAACGTATTAAGCTGATTTTGAATAAACGCTACCGAATGCTGAATCTCAAGCCATCGGACATACGCACGCGCGAAGACATCGCCTGTGTGCCAGGTCGCGACAGGAACCTGCTGGAACTGATAAATTCCGCTTGCGAAATTATATCTGCTGTCATAATCAAGGCCGCACGCACGTGCTGCGGGGCCGACAATACCCAATGCCTGTGCTGTTTCTTTCGACAAAACGCCTGTGTCGTCAAATCTGCTCAACACCGAAGGAGTTGTAAAAAGACAATCAGCGGCGTTTTCAACGTCTTTAAAGGCAGCGGCCAAACGCTTTTGCAAATCTTCAATGTGTCGAGTCTCAATATCAAACGCCGTTCCGCCTGCGCGGAGGAAATTACGGCTGAAACGATTGCCGCAAAGCACAGCGGACATATTAAGAAAATCGCCGCGGATGCGTCCGCAAAAAGACGAGGTCGGCAGATAACCGACATCGCCGGCAAGTGCGCCAAGGTCGCCGGTATGATTGGCCAGTCGTTCAAATTCCATCGCGATGCCGCGAAGCACCTGTGCCCTTACGGGAACAGAACAGCCGCTTAACGCTTCGAGAATATTGCAATATGTCAGGCTGTGTCCGATTGTCGTATCACCTGCGGCGGTTTGCATATATTGGAACAGGCGATTATTCGGCGTGCCTTTCATCTGCTGTTCGATTCCGCGGTGCTGATAGCCGAGCGATATTTCCAGATGCAGGACGTTTTCGCCGTTGCACTGAAAACGGAAATGACCCGGCTCGATAATTCCGGCGTGAACGGGGCCGACTGCGACTTCGTGAATCTCGCTGCCTTCGACACGGAAAAAATCCGTTATGCCGGGCTTAACGCCATTATGGGAACGCTTCCACACATCGGGTTTGCCGTAAGAATTATGGAAGCGAATCGGTTTTAGCCACGGATGGCCAAGCGGCAAAACGCCGTACTGCTCGGCAATCTCACGCTCGAACCAGTGAGCCTGCGGACAATCGGGCGTAAGCGACTGATAATTTTCCTTAACTTCGGTCGAAGCCAGATACAAAACACCCTGCCGGTCGTCGGCAAGCACAACGATCAATTTCACAATATCATTATTTTGCGGCATGCCGAAAAGCGAAGCGATTCGCAGGCCTTCGTTTGTCTTATTAATAATCACATCTCTGAAATCATTAATCAATAACTGCGGCACAGCATTTATATCCGCTGAATGACCGTTATAAATTGCAAGCAGTTGTCGGCTCATTAGTAACCTCCCAACAGAGAAGCTATCGTGTGCAGAACATCGCTCAAATGAGTCGGAACATAAATTCCAAGTGCAAGCGTCGCGGTAAGCAAAATTGCCGGCGGCAGGAACGATGATGCCCTTTCGCTTTTTACCTCGACAGGTTTGATACTTTTGCCCTGTGCCATTCGCAACGCGATAGCGGATATACCTATAAATATAATCGCAAGCAAAATAAGATACGCGATAACAATCGCATAGCGTCCCTGATCGATGGCAGCTTTGAGAATCACAAACTCGCTTAAAAATATTCCGAAAGGCGGAAAACCTGTAATAGCTAAAATGCCCGCAACCCAAAGAAGTCCCGACGCAGGTATAGTCGAAAGCAAACCTCTTACATTGGCGGCATTTTTGGTTTTATAAGCAGCGAGGATATTGCCGGCAATCAAAAACAAACCGGCTTTTGTGAGCGAATGATTTATCGCGTGGAACATCGAACCGAAAACCGCTGTACCGCCGAGTCCGACGCCAAGTGCGAGTATGCCCATGTGCTCGACGCTCGAATACGCAAGCATTCGTTTGTAATCTGCCTGACCGATAACGAACACCGCTGCGAAAAGCATCGACACCAAACCGAACATTATCAAAAGGTCCTGCGCGAAGGCGATTTGTCCTGCGGCGGCTGTTACTTCAAATGCACGCAAAATGCCGACAAACGCACAATTCAACAACGCGCCTGAAAGCAAAGCTGAAACAAGCGAAGGCGATTCCGAATGAGCGTCCGGCAGCCAGGTGTGCAGCGGAGCAAGTCCCATTTTAGTGCCGTAACCTACGAGGAAAAATATGAAAGCCGCTTTAACCCACGGCGTCCATAACTGCGAACCGGCTGCGATAAGGTCGCTGCGCATCAGCGGTATCGAAACGCCGTTGTGAGCAGAAGCTGCAATCGCCAAGAAGAAATTGCCAAGCAGCGAAACCGCAATGCCTACCGAACATATAAGCAGATACTTCCACGTCGCTTCGAGTGAACGGTGGTGGCGATGGAAATAAATCAGCGGCGCAGTTACGAGCGTCGTCGCTTCCATCGTAACCCATAAAATTCCGAAATGCTGACTCGAAACAACCATTGTCATCATCGCCAAAAACATCAAAAGGCACGCGGTAAAAACCGCTTCGGGAGCGTTGACGAAAAATTTCTCTTCCTCGAAATCTTTTTTGCCGTCATGCTTTTCGTTTTTCAGATACCTGACAGCGTAGAAAGACGTCATAAGGAACAGAAAACTTGATATGCTTAAAAATAACTGTGCAATCAAGTCAATCGCGAACCAGCCGTTCAAAATCGGAAGGAAATTCCGCGTCCAGCTCAACGTCATAATCACTGAATGACCAATCGCGGCGCCGACAAGCAGATACCTTCGCAGGTTATCGCTGCGGATAAGCAGGCTCAACAAAGAAGCACAAAACGGAATTAATATCAATGCCCAAATCATCGTCAGTCCTTCAACACACTTAACTGGTCGGTATCAATATGGTCGAACTGTCTGCTGATGTGGAATATCGCGATACCCATTACAAACACGCCTACGAAAACATCCAGCAGCGTTCCAAGTTCGATAAGCATCGGCTGCTGATTTGCGATTGCCATACCGAAAGCGTAAATGCCGTTCTCAAGCACCAGATAGCCGAGCACCTGCGTGAGCGCTTTCTTGCGGCTGACGATTAAAAATAGACCGACAATCAATGTGAAAAACGCGACGGGAATCAGCATCGGCGATTCGATAGTAAACGGCATAGGCAGTCTTGTGCTTATCCAGTATGAAAACGCAAGCACAATCGGACCGGCAAGAAGCGACTTACCATAACCGACGTAAGGGTCGTCCTCACGCCAAACGTTTAACTGCCGCAGCGTTCGCAAAAGCATCAGCGGGAAAACAACACCTTTGAGAATTACACTGATAATCGTAAATATTAGAATATGCAGTTCAAAATTGTGCAGCAGAAGCGGGAGTATGCCAAGCGCGACACCCTGCGTGGCGACAATCCTGATACAAGCGCGAAGTCTGCTGCTTCCGAGCACCATCATGTTCGTAAGTATCAGCAATACCATTACAATATCAGTCCACACAGCTTAACTCCTCAACGCAAAAACAAGCGAAAGTATCGCAAGTGAAATTGCGGCCAAAAGCAGGTTCGGCACACTAAGCAGCCGAAGGCGTGCCATACACGATTCGATAATTCCAACCAAAACAGATACCGCGAAAATGCCAAGTATTGTTAGAGGCATCGCAATCCATTGAGCGAGTCCGCTAACCGGCAAAAGGATTCCAACGAGAATCGCAGAGAAGAGCCAAAGCTTCAGCGCGGCTCCGTACAAAATAAAACCGAAATCCGGCCCGCTGTTGTCGAGCACCATAACTTCGTGAATCATTGTCAGTTCAAGATGTGTGTTCGGGTCGTCGATTGGGATTCTGGCGTTTTCCGTGAGGAGCACAATAACCATCGCGGCCGCGGCCAAAAGCAAAGTCGCGCAGCCGGTAGTCCACATCTGCGTCGTAACGCCTGCGAAAATTCCGGCAAACGAGACACTCGAAGTCTGGCGAGCCATCGCAGCCAACGCGATAAACAACGCAGGTTCTGCCAAAGCGGAAAAATGCACTTCCCTACTCGAACCCATTCCTTCAAAACTCGAGCCGGTGTCTAATGCGCCGATGACAATGAAAAATCTCATCAGGCCAAGCAAGTACGCGGCCAGAATTAAATCACCACTAAAACTAAACAGGCTGCTGTTGCCACCGCCGAGAGGCACTATCATCATCGCCAGAATAACCGACGCGAAACAAACCAGCGGCGCGATTTGGAAAACCCAAGATGTCGTCGTACTGTAAACGGCTCCTTTATGAAACAGCCGCCACAGGTCGTAATACGGCTGGAGAATCGGCTGACCCTGCCGGCCGGCGAATTTCGCTTTGACGCGATTGATTACGCCAAGCAGCATCGGCGAAAGCAGCAAAGCGGCGAAAGGCTGAATTATTTTAATCGCTAAATCCATTATCGCAGTTTCCATACCATAAGAATTATCAGAGTTATCGCGATATACAGCACATACATCTGCACCACGCCGTATTGAACCCAGTGCATTTTACTCATCAGCGCATCGACCCATTTGAATATCGGCCGGTATAAATATTCACTGCTGACGTCGGGCGTGTGCGATTCGAACTGCGCCTGCTGCGGGAATAATTTCGTAATCTTTTCAGATTTGCTTTTGCTGTATAACACGCTTTTAAACATATCTACAATCGGATGAGAAAACGACGACGAGGTATATTGCATTCGCGAAGTCGCGCCGATATAACCACAATCCCACGTGGGCGATTGCGTTACAGGATTTTTCGCGAGCATCTTTTTCCGCAAAAACATAAGAATCAGAACAAAAACTATCAGCGTTACTGACACCATGGAAATAATAAATAGTATATTTTTCACCGGACTAATCTGTGCAGTTATCTGGTCAGCGGACAGTGCAGTAAGTGAAGCTGACGCGGACGCAACAACCGGCAATATCAGCGGAGCGGCCAAACCAACGATAACGCAAAGGCCGGCAAGTATCCACATCGCGAAATTCATTTCAGCGGTTACTTCGTGTGAATGTGCAGGCAGCGGGCAGCGAGATTCGCCGAGAAAAACAATACCGAATAATTTCGTAAACGCCGCCAAAGCAAAACCGCCAATTACCGACAGCGAAGCAATTGCACCAACTGTTGTCGCTACCAAAGGCAGCCCGTCTGTTATCGCGGCAGAGAACGAACCATAATACAAAATAAATTCGCTGACAAAACCGTTCAATGGCGGAAGGCCGCATATCGCGACAGAACCTATTGCGAAAGCAGCCGCGGTTTTCGGCATACGTTTGATAAGGCCGCCGAGCAGATCCATATAACGAGTGCCGGTAGTATGCAGAATCGCGCCTGCGCCCATAAATAACAGGCTTTTAAAAATTGAATGATTGATTGTGTGCATCAGTGCGCCGGCAAAACCCAAAATTGCAAGAACCTGTGAGCCTTGCGCAACACCGACAACGCCAAGGCCGAGCCCTATGATTATGATTCCGATATTTTCAACGCTCGAATATGCAAGCATACGTTTGAAATCGTGTTGAGCCAGTGCGAACAAAACGCCAAGTATTCCTGTGATTGCGCCAAGGCCAATCAGCAGCCAGCCCCACCATACTTCGACCGTCGGCAAAATGTAAATCGTGCGGACAATACCATAGATGCCCATCTTTATCATTACGCCGGACATTATCGCTGAAACGTGACTTGGTGCGGCAGGATGCGCTTCAGGAAGCCAGACGTGCAAAGGCATAATTCCCGCTTTGGTTCCGAAGCCGACCAGCGAAAGCAAAAACAAAATCGACAGCGTCGTCGGGCCCGCTGATGAAAGAACTGCGGCAGAATCAAAACTCAACGTTCCGCTGTATTTGCCGAGAAGAATAAAAAACGCGAGCAGAAACGCTGTGCCGATATGAGTAGCGATAAGATAAATCCAGCCGGCCTGTCTGACAGATTCGTGCTCGTCATCAAATGTTACAAGGAAGTATGACGCAAGCGACATCACTTCCCAGGCAACCAGAAATAAAATGCTGTTGCGGGAGATTACGACCATCGCCATACCGGCGACAAGCATATTAAAGAAAAACGTCGGAACACCCAATCGACGCCCTTTATACGCAAGCATATATCCGCAAGCGTAAATCGCGATAATCGAACTGATGAGCAAAACCGGAATCAAAAACAAAGCTGAAAGACTGTCAAGCTCGACAGAAAAAGAACCGTAAGGCACCTGCCAGTCGGCCGTCAGTGAAATTATACTGCCGGAGATTAAAACTTTTGCGGCAGGTACCACGCTGATGATTGAGCCTGCAACAACGCCGGCAGCGCCGAATCTTACACAGCGTTTTTCATTTTTTATAAATAATGAAACGAAGCCCGTCAGTGCGATAACGCACAGGCCGGCTAAAACGATTGACATTTACGGCATCTCCTGACTTGCTACACTTTTATTTGCATTATCCAAATCGTTTTCAATGCGGGCTATGTGAGCGAAAATATTTTCGCGCGTGTCCTGATTCCTGATTGAATTTTTCAACGCTGCATCCTGCAGGATAAAACTCAAACGTGATAATAAATGAAGATGCGCACGAGCTGTGGGACTTATGATCGTAAACAAACAATATACCGGCCTGCCATCTATTGCCTTGAAGTCAATCGGCTGCTCCAGAAAACAAAGCGATATCATCGGCTGCTCAACGTGCAGAACAATCGGGTTCCTGACGTGCGGAATCGCGATGCCGTCGCCAATACCTGTCGAAGCCATTTCTTCACGAGCGAGCAGAACACTAAACAGAAACTCGCGGTCAACTTCCTGCGGTAAATGTATAAGTTCCACTATCGAACGCAACGCGGAAACCTTGTCTGTGCCGCTGACACGATAATAGATGCCGCCGGTCTTGATAGCTTCGCCAAGACTTTGCAGAGCGACACCCGCCGATTCCGGCTCGCTGAACAGCTCTTTGGAGACGTTAATGCGGTTTGCCATCGCCCATTCGAGCAGTTCGGCACGATTAAAGCGATATTGATTGTTGACTTTATAGGCGGGGAGCGATTGCTGATCGAGCCAACGATATACTGTTTTCTCGCTTACAGCTAATAATTTAGCGACATCTCGTACTGTCAACTGCATTGGCATCCTTTATATAGCATTGGACATTTTAGGACAATTTTAAAATATCGTCCTCAAATGTCAAATACTTTCTTAAGAATGCCTTACAGTCCTATAATCTACCGTACCATAGCCTGGCCGGCGTCAACGACGACGGTTTGGGCGGTAATCATTCTCGCTTTATCCGAGACGAGGAAAACCACCGTATCGGCGATGTCCTGACCCTTGATTTCTTTGCCGAGCATCGTTTTGCTGACATAATAAGGTATAACTTCTTCAGGCTTGATGCCGTATTTTTTCGCGCAGACCTTTATATATTCCGGATTCCAGATTTTCGAGCCTTCGAAAACATTGCCCGGACAGACAGAGTTGACTCTGATGTTGTGTTTGCCGAGTTCCATCGCCCAGCCGCGAGCCATGTGGATTTCGCCTGCTTTGGTCGCGTTGTATGGCGTGTTGTTTTTGCTCGGGTCAATGCCGGACTTCGAACTTAAATTGATAATACTGCCGCCCATATCCTGCGCAATCATTATTTGCGAAGCCTTTTGTGCCATCAGAAAATAACCGGTCAAATTCACTTCGAGCGCGAAACGCCATTTGTTTACCGGCAAATCTACAAGACTAAAAGCCGGAGCAACGCCCGCGGCGTTTACCATAATATCAAGGCCGCCCCAATTTTCGACGAGCTTATCAAACGCGCTGCCGACAGATTCAGCATTCGTCACATCACAAGTCAAAATCATAGTCGAACAGCCCGTTTCGGTTTTAATCATTTCAGCAGTCTGCTGCGCAGCGTTGGTGTCAATATCGACAAGCGCGACATTAGCGCCCGCTCTTGCTACACCCATCGCGAGACCTCTGCCAAGACCACTGCCTGCGCCGGTAACAACGGCGATTCGATTCTGCAACTCGCCGGAAGTTTTGCCTGCCGAGACCGACTGACGGAACGACTCGGCCTCCCAATTTTTAATAAAATTACACTCACGGCGATTCAAAGCATTTATACCGCCCATTGACGCGGCATGGACACGAATAAACAATGAGCTTTTAACAATATCGTTTATAATGCTTAATACTGAATATTTTCCAACGACGAATAATCCGATCCCTTTTACAATGAAAGCCAGATATGGCTTATCACCCTTTTGAATCTGTTTTTTGATTTTATCTTCAATTTTATGTATGCCGTTTTCATCTACCCATAAAGGATTGCCGTTAGTATATACGATTTCATCGGGGCTTAGCATACCTGCGGCCAGCAATTTGCCGGCGTCTTTGCGCTGCATAAACGTGTAAATCTGTTCGTCGATGAAATGGCCGACCATCACATATTGGCCTGTCGCATTGAAAAACGCTTTGCGAATAGCTAATTTAGTTTTGTTGATTATATCGCTGCTTACCGGTTTGACTTTTATCTGCTTCGGCGATTTCAACTTACTATTACAGGCTTTCATAACTTTTTTAACAATTCTCAAAGCTGAATTGTAATCATCGGTCGAGATGAAAATGCCGTGCTTTTCGAGGAATAGAATCTCCGGCTTCGAGCCGTAAGTATTCACATAATCAGCGATAAGTTTCGACACTTTACGAGCAAGTACAAGACCCGGGTCTGCGTACTCAACCCACAGGAACGGCTTTTTATCGCCTGCGAAAAGTTTTTGCAGCATTGCCAGTCCGTTCTTTGCGCTGACATACGCGCCGACTGCGCTTGGATGCAAATGGACAACATATTTATTGAGCATTGCGTGCAGATGAGCTTCGACGCTCGGCCGGCCCGCGTTTTTCAATCCGTCAACGCAGCAAAGATTCAATCGGTGAACGACTTCGGCTTCTCTTGCGTCAACGTCGAGACTTGCAATCGTCTTGTCATCTAATATCGAAATAGTTCTTTCGACATCAATCTTGCGCCAGCCCTTTTCCGCGGACATCTCTTTAAGAGCCGTGCCGCTGGCTTTTATGTACATATATTTTCCATCAGCGGTTTTGACGGATGTGTTCCCACCGCCGCCCTGAATGAGATTTAAATCAACGCCAACTGTATTCGATACCTGAATAAGCTCTTTTAAACATTTATCCATATTATTTACTATCCCTAAAATTATCTTTTGCTTAAAACATCGGCTTCGTATTTTTTAACCTGTGCGAGCCAGTCTAATCCTACCGGCACATTCGACTTTGCACAATAATAATCCCATACCGCGCCAAACGGCAGAGTTTTCAGTTCTTCGGAAATCGCCAGCCTGCTTGTTAAATCGCCGGCTTTTTCGCACTGCTTCATCTTCGCTATCGGCTCAAGCAGCCCCGCAAGCAGTGCCTTGAGCATGCAACGTGTGCCGATTACCCAGGCAGCGATTCTGTTAATGCTCGCATCAAAGAAATCCAGACCGATGTGCACTCTGTCGATGTACCCGCCGCGGATGATTTCCTGCGCGATTGCGTAAAGCTCATCAGAAAGAATCACGACGTGGTCGCTGTCCCAACGGACAGGACGCGAAACGTGCAGCAGTATCTCATCAAGAAAAGTCAACGTTGAAGATATTTTATCTGAAATGACTTCGGTCGGATGGAAATGGCCGGCGTCAAGGCAAAGCAGTTTTTTATTCGCAACCGCGTAGCCCATATAAAACTCGTGCGAACCGACGACATAACTTTCCGAGCCGATGCCAAACAGTTTGCATTCCACCGCGTCAAGATTCAAACGCGGATTTATTTTTTGCGTGAAAATTTCATCGAGAGATTTTTTCAATATTTCTCTTGGGCCTTTGCGGTCAACGGGAATATCCTTATAGCCATCCGGTATCCAAATATTTGTTACGACAGTCTTGCCGAGTTTTTTGCCCATTACTTCGGCAATTTTTCTGCACGCTTTGCAGTGGTGAACCCAGAATTTCCTGACTTGTTCGTCTCTGCTCGAAAGTGTAAAACCACTCGAAGCCATCGGATGCGAAAAACAAGTCGGATTGAAATCGAGTCCCATTTTTTTCGACTTGGCCCAGTCAATCCAGTTGGCGAAATGCGCCGGCGTAATTTCATCTCGTTCGACTTTTTTGCCTTTGAACTCACCGTATATCGCGTGCAGATTCAGTCTGTGCGTGCCGGGGATTAAACTTAACGCTTTGTCCAAATCTGTTCGCAACTGCTCAGCAGTTCGCGCTTTGCCGGGATAGTTGCCGGTCGCCATAATTCCGCCGTCAAGGCCTGCGTCAGGATTTTCAAACCCGCCAACATCGTCGCCCTGCCAGCAATGAAGTGAAACAGCGATTTTAGACAATTGTTTCATCACGGTATCAGTATTTACGCCGATTGCCGCGTAAGCGTCTTTCGCGATTTTATAAGCTCGTTCCACGTTCTTCATTTTATCTCCCTATCTTCTGAATTGTCTGAATTATTTGTTCCGGCGATGAATTAATATCAAAATCTTTCAAAATATTTTCCGCTGCTGGCTCAACATTTTGGCCGAGCTGTGCGAAAAATTTATTTTTGTCCGCTCTGTTTTTAAAATTATTATTTGACCATTCGCTCTTGTATCCAAGACCGCACTGCCTTTGCAGAATCGTATGGCCGTAAATAATCAATGCACCGTCCAAAAATATATGCACAAGCGGCTTCAATTCTTCGGACTGAAAATTATCGACAAATTTCTGGCCGGGACTGTTCATTTCCGTGCCTGCGATAATCGGCAGGTCTAAATTTTCGCATATTTCAACAAATTTATAAAGGTTTTTTTTCTTCGTATCCGTTTCGCCAAGTCCGGGCGTAAAATTCCTGTCTGGAATAATATTCACCGCCTCAACGCCGAGAGAAATCGCAATATTCAAAAGCTCTTCGATTCGTTTTTCGCCATCGCTTGTGCCGTCGAGCCACGCAAGAGTCGGAATGCCGCCGATTGAAACTACAAACTCATTCATTTGAGCTATCGTCGGAAAAGATTTGTTGTCCGGCTGGACATAACCCGCGCCGCCGCGTTTCATCGTCTTTGCGCGAATGGCGTTTGTCAGCGCGACCTTGTCGGCAAGATTATCAAAACCAATTTTTTCCTTCCAGAACGCTTTGAGTTTATTTTCATCGGGAAAAATACTCTGCGCCTTGTCGGCGTAAGCTTTGCATATATGCCGTTCGGTAACATTGCCCTTCGGCGTTAAAGGCACAACGTCTTTTTGATAATCAACAACGACAGGCTTCAAATATTCATTTACACGTTTGACAAGTTCGAGATTTCTGTTTTTTGCCATCGTGCGGAGATTATCTAAAAACTTTTTCTGCTGCGGAGAAACATTGCTCGATGTAATTCCGGCGCCCATGTGGTACGCAATGCCCGGCTCGCCCGGCGAGTTAATTACATAATCGGCAAACTCCGGTACGTACACGCGAGTTTCGATTCCGCCGCACGCTTTTAAGTTTAATTGTTTGGCAGCCGCGAAAAATTCATCAATACCGTCAAGCACATCGAAATCGACGATGCCAGCAGCAGCGAGATTCGCCTTTTTAGACAGAGAAGCGATTGTGTTCGGACTGTAACCTTCGGCATTAAATGAATAATGCGTATGAAAGTGCATATTTGTAAATTTGTGTGTCATATTATATTTCTAAAACATTCTTAATTTGTTGATATTTTTTGTCCCACGTTTCGTGTTCGGCTGGCTGATATATTTTCAATTCGAATGATTTCGCAACCACTTTTCTGCCTTCGGCGATATTTTTAATCTGGCCGGCAGTGATTGCCTGAACCATAATATTGCCCATCGCGGTCGCTTCAACAGGGCCTGCTATGACTTTTCTGCCAATTGAGTTGGCGGTGAACTGACAAAGCAGTTCGTTCTGAATGCCGCCGCCGACGAGATGAAGCACATCAATTTTTTTGCCGGTGATTTCTTCGAGAATATCAAGCACTCTTCGATAATAAAAAACAAGACTTTCGATAATAACTCTTATCATCTGCCCTTTATCGTTTATTTTTTTATATCCCTTTTCAACAAGATATTCATTAATCACCGCTGGCATATCACAAGGCGCAAGAAAACGCGAATCGTTGGGGTTTATCACAGCCATAAACGGCCGGGCACTTTTCGCCATTTCCGCCATATCTGCAAAAAACAGCTTTTCGCCCTGCTGATTCCAGTTTCTTCGGCATTCCTGAATGAGCCACAATCCCATAATATTTTTCAGCAGCCTGATTGTATTATACACGCCGCCTTCGTTTGTGAACTGATATTTATAAGTGCTTTCATTGATGAGCGGCTTTGAAATTTCAACGCCCATCAGGCTCCATGTGCCGCTGGAAAGATATGCCCAGTTATCGCCTGTCGCCGGAACCGACGCAACCGCTGAAGCTGTATCGTGCGAACCCGTGGCAACGACAGGGATTTGTGCGCAGCCGAGTTTGTCAGCAATTTGTTTTTTCAATTTGCCAACGACACTGCCGGACTGAACAATCTTCGGCATAATATTCACTGGCAGCGATAATTTACTAAATAACTCGTCAGACCATTTGCCGGTATTCATATCCAGAAGCTGCGAAGTGCTGGCGAGCGTATATTCGCTGAAAATCTCGCCGCACAAATAATACGAAACCAAATCGGCCATCAGGATTATCTTGTCTGTTTTTTTAAGAGAATCCGGCTGCTGAAGTTTTAACGCTTCCAGTTGATATATGCTGTTGAACGGCATAAATTGAATGCCGGTGATTTCGTAAACTTTTTCCCGCGGCACAATCGAAAAAACTTTGTCCATCATTGTGTCAGTGCGTTTGTCGCGATAATGATAGGGATTTTCGAACAATACCCCTTTGCTGTCTATCAGGCCGAAATCAACGCCCCAGCTATCAACGCTTATGGATTCAATTTTGCCAACGTGTTTGGCAGCGTTTGCCAGGCCGGTTTCAATTTCGCCGAAAAGTTTGGCAAAATCCCATCGTATTGAATCGCCATGCTCAATCGGGCCGTTTTCAAACCGGTGCATTTCCTCAAGTAAAATTTTACCATCTCTGACGCAACCCAAAATTACCCTGCCGCTGGAAGCGCCCAGGTCGATGGCTATATAATTCTTAGCTCCATCCATCTTCTTCGCTCTCTATGAAAGTTTTTTCAATAAAGCATCTTCCGCTTCTTTCGACCACAGCCCGTTATGTAATTTTTCCGCGACATCCGGCATACTGTTTTTAATTTGTTCAATTTTTGTAAGCGGCAGATTTTTCGCAGCGGGATAAACGACGATTTTGCCGGGGATAAGCTGATTTTCCACGGCGTTTACTCCCTCTATCGCAGCAGAAAGTCCCGCAACAGCGGCGATGGAAATATTTGTGTCCAACGAGCCTTGCTCGACTTTGGCCAAAACTGTTTTCATATCATCAAGCGTCGAACCGCTCGTACCAATGAAATAAAGTTTTTTGTCGATGTACGTCTGCAAATCAACCATTCCGTCAACTGTGGCCGGAATGCCCGCGAAGATATTTATCTTCGCATTGTCGGCTGCTGAATCTACCGAAAGTTCGACAAGCTTCGGAACCGGCGCCATCAGGATTATATAATCGAATTTTTCAGTGATATTGTTCTTCGTTGAATTATATGGTATGAATTTCAAATCGTTTTTGTCAGCCAGTGGTTTGGCAATTCTGTTAAGAATATGAAGTCTGTTGTCGTCCAGGTCCGCACCGTAAACGCTGACATTTTTCACGCCCTGACAGAGATTTCTGACAACGTGCATAACGCCCATCGGGCCGCCTGCGCCGACGACATTGATTTTGTCGCCTTTTTTGATTTCGCCGCCGGCGGGGATATAACCCATCGAATCAGCGGGATTGTTCGAACTCGTCCCAACAATACGGATATTGCCGTAATGTACCCTGCCGATTTTGCAGGTGATTTTGCGTGCGATTTTTCCGCCGCAAAGCACAACGTTCAGCAGACTGCCTGCCGAGAGTTTCGGGAAAATCTTTTCGATTGTTTCAGCATTCGAGCCGAAATAAATCACGTCATCGAAATCGGCTTCCTTCAATTTCGCAATTTCATCTTTCGATGCGTACATAACTGATGAAGGATTGCCGAATTTGCGGAGAAAATCTTTCAGAGTTTTTTCAGAATAATCGACATCAGAAACCACCAGCGTTTTGCCTTCGGTTTTCAGCGTTTGGCGTTCCTTAATCGAATATGCATCTTCAACGCACGCCCACGGCTCAACAAGCGCAATCGCCGAGGCGGACAATTTATCCGACGCCGGCAAAAGCATAGAACCATCAGTCGGGCTTATGATAACACGCTCGTCCATCAAGACGTATTCCTGCAGCGCACCTTCGAAATTATATCCGAAAGCCGCGTTGGAATTTTTCGTAGGCAGCCAGCGGTAATCCGTCTGAACCAAAAACCGCTGACCCGGTTTTACATCTTTAACTTTGCCGCCGACAGCCGCAATTCTTATAACCACTTCGTGGCCGGGAACTGTGGGCATATCATCCGGCACATAACTTGGAATCTCCTTGAGAATCTTCTGGTCGATGCCGGAAAGAATCGGACTCTTTCGCGGATGAGCAGAAAACTGCTTCAAAAGTTTTAAATCTGAAAAGCAAAGGCCGACGGCCTCGACTTTGCCGAGAATCTGATAATCGTTCGGCATGAAAACTTCCTTTTCAGTATTGTATACAAGCTGATTCGGGCCTGTAAGCTGAACGGCTCTTTGTTTTTTAGGTATTTCCATAGTTCCACAATTTTAAGTCATTAGCTACTAACGGTCAACTGTCTGTTTACCTATTCAATAATCATCATTGGGTCATTGACAGGTATAGTCTGACCATCGGTAACGAGTATTTCTTTGACAGTGCCTTCGGCGGTACTTTCCATCTCAAGCGTCGCCTTGTCGGTTTCTATTTCGAACAGCACATCGCCTTTGTTCACTTTGTCGCCGACTTTAACTTTGCAGCTTACAACAGTGCCTTCTTCCATTGTCTGTCCGAGTTTTTGTAAATTAATTGTCGTTGCCATATTTTACCTCACTATTTTATCATTGTTTTTACTGCGTTAATAACGTCGTCAATTGTCGGCACGCTTGCATTCTCCAGCGGTTCGCTCATTGGAGGCGGAACGTCTTTTGCCGCCATATTGACCGGAGCCGCTGCGAGCGTTTTAAAGCCCGTAGTACCATCATTATATTTATAATCTATAATTCTGCGAGTAATTTCCGCGCCAATTCCGCACATCGCGAAACTTTCGCAAAGCGTCAGCAGGCGTTTTGTTTTCTTAACCGATGCTGCAATCGTGTCAATATCCATCGGTTTGATTGTCCGCAAATCGATAACCTCGGCGTTAATACCGTCGGCAGCAAGTTTTTCAGCGGCCACAAGAGCCATATCCATCATTCTGCTGTAACTTACAATCGTTACATCGCTGCCTGCGCGTTTGATGTCCGCTTTGCCCAGCGGAATAATATATTCTTCTGTCGGCACTGCGCCGAGATTTCCGTAAGTCGATTTATGCTCAATAAACACAACAGGATTATCGCTGCGAATCGCGGCTTTCAAAAGACCTTTCGCATCGTAAGGCGTTGACGGCATTACAACGTACAAACCCGGAATATTCACAAGCCACGGCTCAAGACTCTTCGAGTGGTGAGCGGCGATACATCTGCCAAGACCGCCCTCTGTTCGCAGAACCATCGGCACTTTCGCGTGTCCGCCGAACATATATCTGTTGAACGCGCCGTTGTGCATCAACTGGTCCAACGCGATTGCGATGAAGTCAACGTACATAATTTCCGCTATCGGTCGCAAACCTCTAATCGCCGCACCAACGCCTGCGCCTGTAATTGCCGCTTCGGAAATAGCGGTATCAATGACTCTGTCCATTCCGAACTCGCCGAGCAGTCCTTTTGTCGCAGCATAAGCACCGCCGTAAAGACCGACGTCTTCGCCGAGGATTATAACGTTCTTATCTCTTCTCATTTCTTCGGCCTGCGCTTCAACCAGTGCGCCGCCGATATTGAGAACTTTCATACCGAAATCTGCTGCGACTTTTTTCTTCGCTTCATCGGTTTTGTCTTTTTTCGTTTTTGCTGTAGAAGCGGCAAAAGCAGCGGCGAACGCTGTGCCGGCATCTCTAACTTTTGCGGCAAGTTTCTTTTCGCTATCAACGACTTTCTGTTCGTACGTCTCTGTAACATAAACATCTCTTTCGAGATCAGCAACGTTCGGCCAGGGGCTTTCCATCGCGAATTTCGTAGCGGCTTCAATCGCGTCGTTCGCTTTGGTTTTAATAGCGTCCAATTCTTCCTGCGTCGCAAGATTTTCGGCAATCAGTTTATTCGACAGCACAATAATCGGGTCTCTGTCGCGCCACTGCTTTTCTTCTTCTTTTGTGCGGTAAACCTTTGGGTCGCTTCTGCTGTGGCCGTACCAACGGTATGATTTCGCTTCGACCATAATAAGTTTGCTGTTTTTGCGTGCGAATTCAATCGCTTCCTGCATCGCAAGATACATCGCGACAACGTCCTGACCATCGACAATCATCGCCGGAGCATCATAAGATGCGGCTCTGACAGCGATATCTGTAACATTACTTGCCCTTGCAGTACACTCAACAGGACTGCCTGAAAACGGAACGCTCATTCCGTAAAGATTGTTTTCAATCACAGCAACAAGCGGAACATTCATAACCGAAGCCATATTCATTGATTCATGGAAAGTGCCGGTGTTTGTTGAGCCGTCGCCGAAGAATGAGATTACGACTTTGCCCGTCTTCTTATATTTTTCTGCAATCGCAGCACCAACCGCTGTCGGCTGATTTCCGCCGACAATACCTGTCGAGCCGAGGTTGCCGTTCTTAACGTCAGCGATGTGCATCGAGCCGCCCCTGCCGTTGCAGTAGCCGGTTTCTCTGCCCATCAATTCTGCCATCATACGATTCCAGTGCGTTTGTCTTTCCTGTTCGTTTTTGGCGTATTTGTTGCCCATCGCGCCGCAATGGCCGTGACCTCTGTGGGTCGAGCCGATTACGTCGCCGATTTCCAAAGCAGCTATCGCGCCAGTTGCAACAGCTTCCTGACCGGCGTAAAGGTGCGATGCTCCCTTAATAATGTTCTGGCCGAGAAGGTCATAAACCTTTTCCTCAAAGAATCTTATCTCGTGAATCGTCCTTAACCAGTCTTTTACCTGCTCAAGCGTGATTTTCTTGTGCGAAATCAACTCTTTTATCGCAGGTGTCTTTGTTTTTCTCTTATCATCAATTTTAAATGCCATTTTTAACTCCAAAATTAACCAACATTGTTCATTTGTGTAATATATCATTTAACGAACTTTCAAAAAAGTCTTTTTGGCCTTAAAAATGTTTGTTTTTCGCAAAAACAAGCCTGAACGAACACAAATAAACATAAAAAGACTTGAAAGCAACCAAACAATACAGTATAATACATAAATTAAACACAAATAAACATTGTTTTTAAGGTGTAATATGGGATTATCCGCTGAAAGCAGATGTAACTACATACTCGAATGCCTGAAGACCAACGGCAAAATAATTGTCCGCCAAGTCGCCGAAAAATTCGACGTAACAGAAGTTTCAGTTCGCAGAGATTTGGCAAGTCTTGAAAGAAAGGGACTTGTGAAAAAAACTTACGGCGGCGCGGTACCGGCCGGTTCGGAATTTAATCCTTCGGTCAAATTCCGTCATACGAAAAACTTAACCGCTAAAAAAAACATCGGCAAACTTGCGGCAGAACTCATCAATGACGGCGACAACATTTACCTCGAGGGTGGTTCGACGTGCTACGAGATTATTCCACATCTTGTCGATAAGAAGAATCTGACGATAATTACAAACTCCGCAATGCTGATGAGCAGACTGCACGAACAGCCGCAGCACAGAATCATTGTTACCGGCGGTCAGTATCGAGCCGATACGATGGACATGATTGGCCCGCCTGCGGAAAATACTATCGCGCAGCTCGGCGGCTTTACAGCATTCACAAGCGCTGACGATATCAGTCTTGATTATGGAATCAGCGGCGCAGATGTTACGACAGTCAGCTTCACAAAGCAGATTATAAAACGCGCGATAAGAGCGGTATTCGTGGGCACGATAAATAAATTTGACAAAGGCGCATTGTACAAAATCGCGGATTTGTCAGATTTGGATATTATTATTACCAACGCCGAGCCGGGCGAAAAGTGGCAGAAATTTACATCCGAAAACAATATTCGGCTGATTTATCCAAACATATAATCTTTAAACACTGAATTTTTTATATTCTAATTTAGTATATTTCGGCAGCGGGCCGACCAATGGCACGGCGTATTTTATAAACGCATCTGTAACGCCGAAGCCGTCGCTGCTGATAAATTCATCGGGCATTGGCTTGGCTCTTACCGCGACCTCGTGCAGCGCGATTTCACCGGTGAAACATTCATATTTATCGCCCGGCTTTCTATTGAGCGTAACCATCAGGCCGGTCTTGCCAGCTTTCGCAAGTTCAACAGCCGCTCTGCCCGCCATAAATGCCTCATCGATGTCCAACTGTACCGCACGGTCTGCTGCGCACATCGGAAGCGATTCGGTAATCTGAAATTCGCCTCGGAATCCGAATTTTTCAGTAATCATCTTGTGCAGCGCAACGGCAGTGCTTGTTCCGCCCATCGCACCGAACTCTATGTTATTAAATTTATCCTTCGTCTGCGAAGCTGAAACAGGCGTTCCGTCAGCATAGGCAATGCCCTCGCCGCAAACTATCGAAACGAATCCGAATCTGTCGTAACACTTTTTCACTTCGGACAGGAATTTGTCTTTTTCAAAATGTCTTTCCGGCAGACAAAGAATGTGCGGAGCGTCCGCATCGTCTTTTTTGCCAAGTACCGAAGCCGCAGGCAGCCAGCCCGCTTCTCTGCCAATGCACTGAAAGATTACAAACTGGTCAACCTTACGCATATCCCGCGCAAGAATGCCCGCCTGCTGAACGGACAACGCAACGTATCTTGCTGCGCTGGCGAAGCCCGGCGTGTGGTCGGTGCCGAACAAATCGTTATCGACAGTCTTCGGAACGCCAATGCCGGTCATTTCGTAACCGTTCTGTTTGGCGTATGCTTCGATGCGGTGAATCGTGTCCATCGTGTCGTTGCCGCCGATGAGGAAAATGTATCTAATATTATATTTCTTCAGCAAAGCGAGAATCTTCGGCAAATCCTCTTCTTTAAGTTTGTGTCTGCACGAACCCAACGCGCTCGAAGGCGTTAGCTTTAAACCATTAACCGTCGCTCCGCTTTCAGCGCCGAGGTCGATAATGTTCTCGGCCATAAAACCCTCGATGCCGAACCGCATACCGAGCACATTCGTTATACCTGCGAATTCTTTTGCGCCGGTGATAATGCCCGCAAGAGACGAATTAATTACAGATGTCGGGCCGCCCGACTGGCCGATTATCGCGTTACCTTTTAACATTTTTGTTCCTGTTCTTTACAAACCCATCGAATCATATTTACAAACAACTGCGCATACCAGTTGCCAACTTCAATTTCTATTCCGCCATTATTTTTTGCTGTGATTCTGTCGCAGCCCCAGTCAACCAGCGGGCCTACCCAGTGCGGCGAAACATCCGAAGCGAACGCCGCGGTTCTTCCTTTGCCGAATTGTCCAACAACCAACAGCGGAAAACTTTGCAGCTCCAGAAAATTAAATTTGCCGTTCTGAAATTCCGCTCTGAACTTCCGTGCGGATAAAACTTCCGTGCCGCCCTGCTTTACTTTTACGCTATTCAAACCGCCAATCGCGGGAGACTGCGCCTCGAAAGGCAGCGCATCGGTTATCTGATGGCCGCAGTTGCGAACGACCATACACGGACTGAAGCAATTTATTCTGTCGTCGCTATCGGCCATTTTGACCGGCAGGACATCGGCAAGAACCGTACCGCTATATTTGCCGGCCCGACCTTCAAACGATTCCCAGCCGCCAATCATTAAAAAACCTGCGCCGTTTTTGACTTTCTCCGCTATGGCGTCAAGATGCGACTTCAAAAAATTTCCCGCAGGATAATCGCTAACGATTATGGCCTTGTAATCGTTCTTAAATAACGATTCGTCGAACTTCACATCGCTCGGGATGTAATCGTAATCGATTTTGTAATGCGTCATCAAACCCGTGGGATAACTTGCCGCCTGGTCGAGTGCCGTATCGCCTAAATATAAAATTTTGCCGTTCATATATTTTTCTTAAAAAAACTGTGTTCTCAATCTGCGGCTCAGCGAAGCCGGCAATAAAATTTACAAACCTTTCAACGCGATATTAAACATACCCAATGGGTATTACCGAATAAATGGCAGATGATGTCTCTTCTCGAACATCTCGTAATAAGCTGCCGGCTGATAAAGTTTAAATTCCAGTTCTCTAAAATATTCAAAAGGCCCTGATTTTCGTACAATGTCGACAAGCGAGCCGATTTGCTCCTGCGACCTGAACGCTGATATTGCCTTGAGTTTATTTTCAAGCAAGGCAGGGGGAGTTTTGATTCGCAATCTCGGCGGCTGTGGAAAATCACAGTAAACGCCAAGCTCGTGAACGTAAGGCACTCTTTGGGCTTTATCGCCAAGTTCCGGCCAGATATTTCCGGCCGCGTGGAAGAGACTGATTAAAAATTCCTCGTGCACGATTCTGTGGTCTGGATGCAGGTCGGTTGACGTCGGCAGGAAACACTGCGTCGGCGCGATTTTGCGAATCCAGTGCGTGAACGAATTTTGCAGTCCGCAGTATCCTTCGAGTACCGCCGCGTCGTCGGGCTTCGCCGCCCTGCGTCCGCGATAATAATTCAATCTGCAATCGGGGAAGTTGAGCCAGATTATATTTTCCTGCGGAATGCCAAGTGTCTTGTAACATTCCTCGGTTTCTTTTTTTCGAATCTCGGAAATCGTATCCTTCTGCTGCTTATTGCAATATCCCATCGCGCCGTCGGTTACTACCAGAAGATAGACCGGAATTTTTTCTTTCAACGCAAGCTGAATGAACAACGCCGCGCCAAGCACAACGTCGTCATCGTGAGGACTGATGAAGAGAAATTTTTCCTTATCGCCGAGCCAATGACGTGATACACTTGCCAGTGTATCGCCGACTCTGCGTTCCTCGCCTACTATACGAACAAATTCCGTTTCGCTTTTGTGTTCTGTCATTTTCGTTTCCTTATAAATACGTTATAATCACAGATTACACAGATTAAAATGATTAAATATAAAATCCGTGGAATCCGCGTAATCTGCGATAAAAAACCACCTGTAAGTATCCCATTTTTTATACTTGACGTCAATAGACACTCGTAACATAATAATGGATTAACGTAACTTGCGGAAAAACAGATATGCCGAATGAAATTACCGTAAATAAGAGCAAATTGTGCCTTGAAGGCAGGGTAATCGAGTCAAAATACTTCTTTTTCGACACCGACCCGAAGAAAAAACACGAGCTGGCAATCGTTTTCGGCGGCGTTGAGAAGTGCGCATCCGACTTCGAGATAAAAAGACGTACATACCCTTATTACGTCATAGAAATACCTATAAAAGGCTTATGCGCTCTCGAAATCGGAGACAAAACGCACAGACTTGCGCCAAATTATATCGGCGGTTTCGCTCCGGAGGTCGCTCATCATTACAAATGCGATAAAAATAACCCGATGGAGCACGTCTTTATCGCGTTTTTCGGTACGCAGGCAAAAAATCTGTTCGAAAAAGCAGGCCTGTATAAAGGTAACGTGCTGAAAATGAAAAAAACCGGCGATATTTTATACCTTGCAGAGTCAATTTTGAAAAAAGCCTTTGAAAAATCAGTACACTCACACGAATTGTGCTGCAGTTATCTCAAAACTCTGCTTTTGGAACAATCCGCGGATATTTCACCTGCGACTGATTCGCTGTGCGCTTCGATGAACACTTACAAGCGGTGCAGAAAATATATAGATGAAAATTTCTCAACGCTGTTTTTGCCATCGCAGGTTGCGCAGAAATGCAGCGTTAATGTTCGCTATATGTCGAGGCTGTTCAAGCAGTACGCAGATGTTACGCCGCACGAATATATAATGAGATTGAAACTCAACAAGGCCGCGAATCTGCTTTTGACTACCAATCTTTCAATCAAAAATATCGCCCAGACTGCCGGCTTTGCCGACCCTTACCATTTTTCAAGAAACTTCAAAAACTTTCACGGCGTATCGCCAAATCACTATCGCAATCCGACATCGCGTGGGAAATAACCATAAAAAAAGCTTCCTGACACACCATCAGCATATCAGGAAGCTTCACGTAAAAGTTACTTCCAATTCATCACCCCCCTGCAAGAAATAAAATAACAATTTGTAAATTAAATACGCTTAACCTTTTTTCACCATCGGTCATAGGTCATTCGTTTGCCGGTTTTTTATGAGCAGCACGGCTGGGCATCGAATCCGCAGTAGCCCATCTCGTCGCTAAGCTGTTTAATCCGCCACCAAACTCTGTCGTCTTTGACAACGTCTATCGCGACAGGATACAGAATATTGTCTTCCTGGAAAATATGCTCGCGCAGAATCGGTACAATCGCGGATGAAATCGCATTAATCTGAATCTTGAACTGCGTCGGCTCGAACTGTCTGAAATTGTTGACCGCCACAGTCAAATTGCCGACAAGATTATTGATTCGCCAGTGCGCTTTGCCCAGCACCACGCAAATGCTCTTGCAGGGATAATTCTCCAGCACAGGAAAAATCAAATCGTCTTCGCGCTGGTTATGGACATCGATAGCCTGCAAGTGTTCGGTTATGTGCTGTAATCTTCTGAACTCACTCGAAAGCTCGGTCAATTCGTCGGTGTCCTGAATCAAAACATTGGCAACCTCAAGGTCGGCAAGGAAACATTCGAACATCTCGTGCTCGGCAATGACCCTGCGTATCGGATGGTCCGCCGACAGATGCGCCCGAAGCAGCGCGAACTGATCGCCGAGGATAGAAGCGAACGCATAAACAAGCGTACGGAGCTGGTCAAGCGAAATGCCGGTGCCGACGAGATACTTATGCGCCTTGCTGATATCACTTAATCGAAGTGTTGAAAGAAGCTGCCGTGCCTGCTGTCGAACTTTTGTTGGGTCTTCGCCGCTTCTGACCCGCTCAAGTATGTCTGCCAATTTCCGTGCTTTTTCCATAATCGCGCTCCTTTCCAACGCTTAAATGCGTTGAACCGCCCCTTTCTGTCTTTAACAAGTGCTTTTTACAACTTGCTCCAGTGAACACGCGTTCTGAAACTTAATACTTTTATATACGTTTTGGTTCGACATTTGATTAAAAAAAATATCAGAAAAAGCGCATAAATTTAATAAATTCGTGTTATTTTTTTTAACGGCAAGTTAAAGCGGGAAAGACAGGCGGAATATAACGCCACTAAAACGATTTACCAAAAGTTCGCTGTGTGAATTTTGGGATATGATTACAGGTGTACCGTGAGCGCACCGGCTGTGTGTATCGCCAAAATCATCAGATAATCCAAATCGCTCAAGCTGTAATGATTGTGAACCATCGCGTTATCAATATATATGATACCAAAATTGCCGGACGGCCTTTTTATGCATGCCATCATAGCAGAACGAATGCGCTCGGTCGTCTCGAGTTTGGCGGCAACCTGCGGAAAAACAAGCGATTGGCCGCGTTCAAACGTTTCAGTGATTTTCGGAGCCATTCTGATATCAGTCAGCACGACCGGTTTGCCATCGCGTCTTCTGCCCGTTTGGAAAGTAAGCGGACCGATGTTTGAGCTTCTTATACCGCACCAAACGCGAAACGCGGTAAACTGCTGACTACAGACTTTTAAAATCGTCTGCACAAATTCGTCCAGATTGTCAGCCTTGCCTATTTCCTCAACAGCTTGCGAAAAATCACTCAATCTCCGCGCGGCAAGTCGCATCGCAGGTGCGTGGCCGGCGTCGGGCTTTCGCACAATCACCTCATCACGAGGCGTTGAAAGCGATGCTTCGAGCGAGACAGTATCCTCCGGCGAGGGCTGCGGTTTTGATGTCAATAAATCCACTTCGAGCGTAAAATCGGCAATTTTCAGCGTGTCGCCCCTTTTGAGCGGTGCTTTGTGAATCACTTCGCCGTTAAGATATGTACGATTCGCCGAGTCGAGGTCTTCGATTGTCAGGCCTTCGGCACTTACGCTGATTTTGGCGTGCTGACGTGAAACCGCATTGTCGGCAAGCACTACCTGCACATCAGGTCTTCTGCCTATTAATATGGGATTGGCCGCAGGAAAGGTAAATTCGTTTACCATCTGTTCGTTGCGCTTCACAACAAGATGTATTGAACTATCCATTTTTTACCTCACAAACCAACATAACAATATTACGCCCGATTTGCAACCCTTTATTTGTTAAGTAATTAGTGAACTTTTGAAAAAATTATGTTATTTTTACAACTTTCCACTTGCTTTTATTGTTTAATTTACTAAAATAGCAAAAAGTTAGACAAATACAAAACAACATAGATTTATATGGAGGAAGCCAAAAATGTCAGCACCAACAATTCAAAAAAGAGAAACGTTACAAATCAAAAAGCGAGCACTTCTGGATTTACTTGAGCAGTCGCCCGGCAGGATTGAAATGCTTAACGAGCGGAACAGGGCTTTTGTGAACCTGATGCTAACGGGGCAAAAATTCCGAACTATCGCCACTGCCGCCGGCGTTCACGAGGCAACCATCGCAAGACGATTGAAAAAAATAGCCGCTCGAATCACGAACAACACTTTCGTCTGTGCCCTTTCGCAAAGAAATCTTACACCACAAAAAATGCAAATCATGCGCGATTATTTCGTCGACGGCTTTTCAATGTTCAAAATCGCCGCGAAAAATAACGTAAGCTATTATGATGTGAGAAAATTAATCAAAGAACACATCAAAGCAAACAATGGATATTAATAAATTTTATAAAAATACCAGTTGTCTGCTAATTTTGTTTTGCTGCCTGACCAATATTCATTTTTATGAACGAGGTTTCCATAAATATGGTCCATTAATTCCACTTGCAACCATTCAACTTCACGTATTTCCTTGTCGTTAAGGCTGGACTTCAAATGCAAATGGCCATTGTCAACCAAAATTACACCATCGCGAATCAATTTGTGTAAATGTAAACATACATCAAATCCGGACAGTATTGTTGCATTACGAAACCAGAGTGTCAATCCATAACGATTAGATGTAATATTGCTATCTTCGACCAGTTTGCTTGATATTCTGGACTGGTCATTCAGGAGTTTTACAACAACAGCCTTCTCTTCGGGTGTAAATTTACTTTCGATAAAATCGAGATATTCCTGATATTTCTCGCCATGGCCATCCAATACGGTATTCCCGTATTTACGCATCAGATATTCATCGCAAGTTTCCATTGAAGCCAATTTGTCTGCAAATGGTTTATCTATGTATTTCATTATGACCGGATATGTGATTAGCGGATCAAAAACAATTTGGTCACGAAATTTAGCAACATCATCCTTAACTTTAATCATATCCGCAAGTTCAGCCCAAGAACGTATATCATCTTCTGTTATTACAGGACTGGTCGAATAATCTTCCGGCAAACCATTTTTCGCAAAAATATAAATTGACACTCGCCTCGAACGGTAATAACCAAATTCAACTATACCCGATTGTTTCTCAATTCTGCGAACAACAAGTCTGTGTTTCCATGCTTCATCCTTAATTTTCTCATCATCGGTCTGTAAAAGTTTTTCCGCAATTGCAGTTAATTCTGTTTTTCGCTGCTCACTGAAATATTTTTGGGGGTATGACGGAAGATTATGCATCCCTAATCTCAACCCTGCAAAACCAAAAAGGTAAACTACAGGAAACAAAAGCAGGGAAATCAAAAAAGGTATAAAAGCAGCAAACTTATATTCGCGCCACAGTACAACAACTATAATCAAACAATATAAAGCAATGCAAATCAAAAAAAGGGATGAAAACGCCGAAAACATAAGGTCGATATCAATGTAGCAATTAAGAAAATTAATTACGCCCAAAATCAGACCTGTAACTATAACCGTTTTTATAGTAATTCGCATTTAAGACTCCTTTTATTCTAATTATATATTTTCATAAAAGGAATGCAATGATTTTGTGAATTTTCCCCCGATGTTTAAATTTACGCGCAAGTAGTTAAATGCGCATTTTTATAAATCAAATTTTTTATCCCGTTTCAACTTATTTTAAACGCAATTTTTTAAACTCAAAAACTAATTTATCGCAAAATCGCGCAGGTTCTCTGTAATTACGGAAGACAGCCACAGAGCTCACAGAGGACACAGAGATATAAAAATTTGAAATTTTTGGAAGAACAAAAATGATTACGACATTAACTGCGAACAAATGTTTCAACTGGGATTTGCCGCTGACGAAAAAAGCCGGCGACGTTATGCGGGCGTTCGGCATTACCGTTCAGCGAATCAAAAACGACGCCATCACGCACCAATGCACCATCGAACTGTCGGCTGGTCATATCTGCTACATCACCGGCCCGTCAGGCAGCGGAAAAAGCGTGCTGCTGCGGGAATTTTTCAAAAATTTCAACGATGAAAACAAAATCAACATCGATGACATCCCGCTGCCAAATGATAAAACGTGCGTCGATTGCTTCGATGGCGGGTTTCTTGAAATTTTACGAACCTTGAGCTGTGCGGGATTAACAGACGTATTTTGCGTTCTCAATTCGCCGGCTAATTTGTCCGAAGGTCAGAAATACCGCTATCGAATCGCAAAAGCAATCGCGGGCGATAAGCAGTTTATCTTCGCTGACGAGTTCTGCTCCAACCTCGACAGAGTTACAGCAGCGGTTATCAGTCATAACCTGCGCAAGTTCGCAAGCAAGACCGGCAAAACGTTCATCCTCGCAAGCGCGCACGATGATTTGCTCGCCGATTTACTGCCGGAAGTTATCGTCATCAAACATTTGGCAGGCGAAGCGGAAATCATCTATAAAAATCTCAAATCTCAAATTTGAAATCTCAAATTGGTGGTCTATGAATTGCACATTAAAAAAATATTTGAAAATCGTTCCGGGCATAATCGCGGATTACAAAACTTTGTCTCGGTTTCATTATCGGCACTGTCAGACAGGGCCGGTGGCAGGAGTTTATAAAATCATCGATACCCATCCCATGCGTGAGCAAATCGAACCAATCGTCGGCGTTATCGTTTATTCAATGCCGGCGTGCAGCGTTCAGCTCCGCAATATCGCAACACAGGGACTTTTCACCAAGTCCGGCTCAAGCTCTGTAAATATGCAGCTGGTCAACCAGAACATTCGAACAATCTCACGGGTTGTTATCGAGCCGCGTTACAGAGCTTTGGGTCTTGCGTATGAGCTTGTACAGCAGACAATGCCTCTGCTGAAAATAGCTTATATCGAGTCGCTTGCTGTGATGGGAAAAGTCAATCCGTTCTTCGAAAAAGCGGGAATGATGAAATTTCAGGGCACCGAACCTGTGCGCAGCGTTAAACTGCGACAGGCATTGAGCGTTGTCGGAATCGAAGAGGACGACCTTGTCGATATCGAACTTACGCACAGCAAAATTCAAAGTTTAAATCCGAAAGCGAAAAATTTCATCGAAAATCAGATTGTAAATTTTCTGACAGCCTACGGCAGGCACGTGTGAAATCTGCCGGATGGCTTAAAACGCACAGAATATATCATCAGCAGACTTTCAGACAGACCCGTGTATTATCTTTGGAGAAACGCGAAACTACGATTCAAGATTGAAAATCAGTACTGTCCCATTAACTTGAGACCTAATTAGTATAACTATTTTAGATATACAATGTTACAACAAAAAACAACTGTTATCGATTTGAACGGGCTGGTATCCTGCGGTGAGATTTTATTATCACCAATCAGGAGTAG
>JAJFVK010000023.1 GCA_021371795.1 Planctomycetaceae bacterium
ACGTTTATGATAACGACGTCCGACCAGACAATAGTTTTTATCATCAAAAGTATAATAATCATCGTCTAAATCGCGAATGGGGATCATGCCTTCACATTTATTTTCGACTAATTCTACATAAATTCCCCACTCGGTAACGCCAGATATTACGCCATCGAATACTTGCCCGATATGTTCGGACATAAATTCAACCTGCTTGTATTTTATCGAAGCGCGCTCGGCATTGGCGGCCAGTTGTTCCATGTCGGAACTGTGCTGACAAAGTTCTTCATACTCCTGCTGATTGGCTCCCTTTCCTCCCGACATGTATTTTTCGAGCAGGCGATGCACCATCATATCGGGATAACGGCGGATAGGCGAAGTGAAGTGCGTGTAAAAATCGAATGCAAGTCCGTAATGTCCTATGTTTTCGGTAGAATAAATGGCTTTTGCCATCGAACGGATGGCCAGGGTTTCAATCAGATTTTGTTCTTTTTTGCCCTGAACTTCGTCCAACAAATGATTGATAGAACTCGAAACGGCTGTTTGTTTGCCCGAAGTTTTCAGATTATACCCGAAACGTTTTATAAATACGGAGAAAGTCTGCAATTTGTCGGGATTCGGTACATCGTGAATGCGATACACAAAAGTCTTGGCTTTTAATCCTTTTCCGGGTTTGCCGATATGTGTTGCAGCGGTTTTATTAGCCAGCAACATAAATTCTTCGATCAGTTTGTTTGCCTCTTTTTGCTCTTTGAAGAAAACAGAGGTAGGTTTTCCTTTCTCATCAATTTCGAAGCGCACTTCCACCCGATCGAAAGCAATAGCGCCATTGGCGAAGCGTTTTTCACGAAGTATTTTAGCCAGCCTGTCGAGTGTCAACATCTCATCTTTAAAATCACCTTTGCCGGTTTCGATAACGCTCTGCGCCTCTTCGTAAGTAAAGCGCCGGTCGCTGCAAGTAACCGTTTTGGCAATTTCGTAATGTTTTATTTCAGCCTCATCCGTCAGTTGAAAAATTACAGAATAAGTCAATTTATCTTCGTTGGGACGTAACGAGCAAATGCCGTTCGACAAATGTTCAGGCAACATTGGAATGGTTCTGTCAACCAAATAAACCGAAGTGGCACGTTCCTGCGCTTCACGTTCAATAATGCTTCCCGGGCGGACATAATGCGTAACATCGGCAATATGAACGCCGACTTCCCACAAACCATTCGGGAGTTTGCGCAAAGAGAGCGCATCATCAAAATCTTTGGCATCTCGCGGATCGATTGTAAAAGTGGTAACTTCACGCATATCGATACGCTTGGCCACTTCTTCGGGAGTAATTCCGGCGTCTATTTTTTCGGCAGCAGCTTCCACATCGGCCGGATATTTATAAGGTAACCCGAATTCAGCCAGAATAGCATGCATCTCGGTAGTGTTGTCTCCTTTATCTCCCAATATATCAATCACTTCACCCACAGGATTTTTCAGATTTGGCTCCCATTCAAGTAATTTAACGACCGCTTTTTGCCCGTTTTTGCCCCCGTTTAATTTGCT
>JAJFVK010000024.1 GCA_021371795.1 Planctomycetaceae bacterium
TCAGTACCAGCAAATTGGAGGTTGTGAACCGCAAAATCGGCCTGCTGCAACGTAACGCCTGCGGTTATCGGGACGATGAATATCTTAAATTACGAATCTTTCACCTGCACCGTTCCAACTACTCATTAACCGGATGAACCATATTTCGAAAATTCGTAAAATCGGCGCAGGTATTCGCGTGCGCAATTTTTTAAACATACTATTAGTAGTAGTCAGTAGCCAATAGCAAATAGAAATTGCGAGTTCTTATCGCAAAATCGCGCAAGGCGCAAGTTTCGGCAACACAAAAAATCACTAAATCACAGTAAAATGAACTGAAATACACTGGAACGATACTAAATCGCAGTGAAATCGTAAGAAATCATAAAAATTGAAAATCGGTGTTCAAAAAACGTGCGTTTTTTTGAACCGCAGATTTTTTTCTTAATTTCATGTAGGTATTATACCCCCTCTGTTTTTTTCTCTTCGAGGAAGAAAAAAACCAAAAAGCTCGGGGGTCTGCGCTTCGCTCCGACCATAAAACATCTTGTTTGTCAAGAAGGTTCCGCGAAAAAATTTATAGTCACGGAGTTTACAGAGGACACGGAGACATAAAAAATAGCCAGTAGTCGGTAGAAGGAACCGGCTAACGCCGATGAGATTTATTTATAGGCACGAAGATTTTGTTTTGATAAAGAATCAGCATTTAGGTAGCATATTATCAATTACCTGTTTTTGATTAGGAAAAGAAATAATGATACGTTCAATAAATGTCTTTACGCCAGAGGCATTATTGCGATGGCACAAAATTCCTAAATGGGCACAGGAAAAGATTCTCGATAACGTTTTCTGTGGTAAATGCCTTGATTCCGTAACAATCGTTCTTGAATCAGCCAAAATGAAAGACAAAGACCTCCTCTTACGAGGAAAATGCCAAAATTGCCAAACAGATGTCTGCCGAGTAGTTGAGCCGGAAAATGAATAGTGAAAAATGAAAAAAGAATATAGAATTCAGTAGACAGAAGACAGAATGTGGAATCGGCGTAGCCGATGGATTTTATTCGTTAAGAACTTAACCTGCGAGTTTTTTTGTTATTGAAGCCAATTGAAAGCGGGGTATAATTGATAAATAGTTATCAGGGAGCAGTTATCGGTTATCAGCGAAAAAAGAATATAGAACTAAGAACACAGGAGACAGAAGAAAAACAAATATAGGTAAACGTCCCCTATTATTGTTGAGGAAACATCGTTGAAACTTCTTAAAATAGGATTATAGGATTTTATTACATGTGGATTGACCTTAGTGGACTCGAATTGACACGGATATTCGCTATCGCTATAGAAATTATTAAAACTTTAATAAATAATTTGTCTTCGATACTGACCGCTATAGCTGGTCTCTGGGTTGCTATAATTGCTACTTGTGCTTTACGTACATGGAGATACCAGACGCGGGCCGAAAAGCACATTCAATTCATGGATGAATTAACTGATACAGTACATGAATATATCCAAGCCATGAGTGCGCCCATTGAGATGCTTAAATACATAGAAATATCTATTGAAGCTTATATAGAAACTGCATCTTTGAAAAATGAGAATGCTAAGAATGCCGGGGTTATTTCATACATTGAAAATCGTGGCAAGGATGACCAGACTCGATTGATTGGATATTTAGATAAGGTTCGGCCAATAATAAGTAGGATGGCGTCATTAGCAGCCAAAGGGCAGGTAATGGGTTTTGAGAATTACGGGCAATGCTATGATGCATGCGAAATGTTGGCTTGGTCTTATAGACAAATCGAGGCGGTTGCTATGATAATTGGAAATGAACACCTCAATTGGGCCAATGAAACAGTGCAGCGGACGCTTGATAAGGTTATTACTGTAAAATCGGATTTCATCAACAATAATCTCGCAGAGCATAACCGAATATTCCTAGAATTTGTAAAGCAGAACTACAAAAATCTGTTGGCATAACCGATGGAAAAACTTCAAGTTGATAAATGGGCCTCTTTTAAAAAATATCTACAAGAACTTAGAAAATCTCGTCATATAGAAATACTGGGTCCAAATTTAAAGAAGCCCATACCTGAAGATTTTGAATTGGACAGCAACCAACTATCTATCGCTCAGTCAGACTATATTGAAAATCAGAAGATTGAAATTGAAAATAAAAAGATTTTAGAATATGAACGACAATCAATTTTTTTGAAATATGGGCATATAATTGGGCTTCTAATTGCATATTTATTTTTTCCCCGAGTAAAGAAATTAAGCATCCTTGGAATAAATTATGCAAAGTATTTAGAAGCCGAAAAAGCGTATAAGGAAGTCTTGGAAGATAAAGAAAAAGAAAAAATCGAGGAACTCAGAAGGAAGGAAGCTAATTACTGGTTTTCTTTGGGAGGACATGAATTTGAAGAAGAGGTTTCAAAATTGTTTCGGAGGTCAGGTCACTTTTCTTCAGTTGAAAAAACTAAGGGTAGTGGAGATGGTGGAATTGATATCATACTTACTGTTTCTGATGGAACAAAAATTTTTGTACAATGCAAAGCACATAAGACCCCAGTTGGACCACACGTTGCGAGAGATTTGTATGGTGCAATGCAATCGGCTGGGGTAAACGACGGAATCATAATTAACCTGACTGGTTTTACGCAGGGGGTGCGAGATTTCATAAAAGGTAAGAATATTTCTATGTTTGATGTAAACAGCATAATTAAGATGCAAAATATGACTCTTAAATAGAATAAATAAATAGGGGACGTTTACCTAATGGCAGTTCCTTAACAGCAAAAAGCTACGTTGGGATGCCAATAATACGGTATCAACCGCCTTAAGGAAACGCCATTAGTAAGGTGTCCCCGGAAAATTGAGTTGAAAGAGATGGATTCAATTTTTTCATAAATATTTTCATGGTTTTTTGAAGTAGAGTCGATATCTTTTACGTACATATTTCGGTCTCCTTAACGATAATTTTTGTGGACAATATTTTTATCGTCAAGTGGGACTTTTTTTGTTAATATCCTTAAGGAAACGCCATTAGGGACGTTTACCTATTTTAATAACGCAGGAATGACCCCGCACCAGAGAAAAACGTGAATGAAAACCCCGCCGCAACGGCTTGCGGGGCAGGTTGGTGCGGGATAGGTGCAGATGAGATTGCCACGTCGTCCCGAAGCGGGACTCCTCGCAATGACATTAGACCCCCAGCAAAACTGGGGGCTAAACAAAAGATGACCGCTCCATTACTGTCGCGGCTCTGATACAATCGCATCGCAGAGGGCATCAACTTGCTGTTTTGTATGGTCGGACTGCAAAGAAATTCGCAGACGAGATGTGCCTGGGGCAACTGTCGGCGGACGAATCGCGACAACATAAAAACCTTTTTCAAAAAGTTTTTTGGAAATCTCCAGCGTTTTTTTATTATCGCCGATGATTACGGGCACAATTTGACTTTGGCTCGCTGCGGTATTAAGCCCGAGTTTTTTGAGCTGCGAGCGCAGATAATCGCTGTTCTCTTTCAGGCTTTTTCTTTGGTCGTGCGCGTTTTTAATTATATCTATCGCACAAACAGCCGCGGCAGAATTTGCGGGAATCGGCGCGGTTGTATAAATAAACGGTCTGGCTTTATTAACCAGAAAATCAATAACGCATTTATCCGAAACGACAAAACCGCCGGTGCATCCTGCTGATTTGCTCAAAGTCGCAACAATAATGTCAACATCGTTCAAAATGCCAAGTTCCTGCGCAAGGCCTGCGCCTGTATCGCCAAAACAGCCGAAGGCGTGAGCTTCATCGACAATTAAATACGCGTTATATTTTTTCTTGAGTTCGACGAGTTTTTTCAAATCGGCAAAATCGCCGTCCATTGAAAAAACCGATTCAGTAACGATGAATTTCCGGTTGTAATCTTTTGACGCAAGAAGATTCTCGATTTTTTCAAACTGCGTCCGATGATAAGTTCTAAAATCGGCATCGCTGCCCTTGGCGGCATCGATAATCGAGGCGTGGTCGAGTTTATCGAGTAAAATCAAATCGCCCTTCTGCGGAATCGTCTGCAAAATGGCGAGATTGGCCATATAGCCTGCGGGGAAAACCAACGCGGCCTGCTTTTCAAATAAATCCGCTAATTTCTTTTCAAGCTCTACGTGCGGTTTGATAGTTCCGCTAATCAGACGAGACGCGGCAGAGCCGAAGCCATATTTATCCATCGCTTCTTTGGCCGCGGCGACAAGTCGAGCATCCCCTGCCAAATTCAGGTAATTATTGCTGCAAAACAGGATTTTCTCGGCGTTGCCGACGCGAATCGACGTTCCGGCGGCAGAATCTATCTCTATAAGGCCGCGAAGCAAGTCCTTTTGCTCAATGTTATTAAGCTCATTTTGTAAAAAATCGAATTTCATTTGAATTTTAATTGAAAAAACAACTGTTTTTACCATATTATAGCATATATAATTGTAAAACAATTGTTTTTGGATTAACTATGGGAATTCATGATAGGGATTATCATCAGCCGGACTATGAAGGCAGCTCAATGCCGCGGATGCAATTTCGGTTTCCGCCGTTGACGCCGGTGGTAAAGTATCTGCTGATAATAAACGTCGGTATATATCTTTTGAGCATTATCGTAAAGCCGATTGGGAATTTTCTCTACGGCTGGCTTGAGATAGACTCCAGCACGACCGCAAGTTCGCTGCAACTTTGGCGAGTCATCGGCTATCAGTTTCTGCACGACCCGCGCAGCGTAGGTCATATATTTATGAATATGATCGGCCTTTATTTCCTCGGGCCGACGCTTGAAAGATTCTGGCACAGCAAAAAATTTCTCATCTTCTATCTGGCCTGCGGCGCAGCGGGCGGATTGTATTATATTCTGCTGTCGAATCTCGGAGCCATTCCGAAAGGCGAATTAATCGGAGCATCCGGCGCGATATTGGGTATGCTGGCGGCTTGTGCGATTCTTTTCCCGCATTTCGTTGTGATTCTGTTAGTTTTTCCTGTTCCAATCCGAGTAGCGTCTGTACTTTTGATATGCTATTATGTAATAAATATCTTCATAGTCGGGCAAAACGCAGGCGGCGACGCGGCACATCTGGCTGGTATGGCAACCGGTGCGGCGTATGTGTACTTCGGACCGAAACTAAAAAATAGATATAAAGCTTCGCTTCAGGACAACTGGGAGAAAAAATTCAGGGCTTACAGCGAATTGCAAAAAGAAGTTGACCGAATACTCGAAAAGGTAAATCAGCAGGGAATTAACAGCCTGACTAAAAAAGAAAAACAGATCCTTGCCGAAGCAACAAGATTAGAACAAATGAAAAATAAATTATAGTTAGCCACAGAGCTCACAGAGAACACAGAGATTTATCTATAAAAAAAGCCTCTTCAAATGAAGAGGCTTTTTTGTTTAACGATTTCGCATAACTAATTCCAATCAATTTCTTCAGGACGATTCAGCAGTTCATCGAGATGTTTTTGAACCTGCTGTTCCTTTTTATCCTTGATAGTATCAAGTTCGGCCTGACTCTTTTTCAAATCATCCTGAAGCTGTTCGAGCCGTTTTTTGAGGTCTTCATACCTTAACTGTTTTTTCTGGACAATCAGGTCAAACCTTTGATCAAGTACATCCTTTAACTGCTCTTTCAGTTCGGCTTTTACGGTTTCATCTGTGGCTGCTTTATACTTTTCGAGCAGTTCGCTTCGCTGCTGTTTGAGAACCATATCCTTTTTGAGTACCTCGGCGAGTGCGGGATTGGTCTTCTGTGCGTCAATTATGCCCCAATAATTTCTCATCTCAAACATCATTCTTCTTGCATAAGCCTTGGCGTCTTTTTCTTTCAAAGCCTTAAGCTCTTTCGCTTTGTTCGGGTCATTTTGTTCAAGCCAGGTCATCAGTTCTGTTTCTCTTTCCTGAACATTATGACGGATTCTCTGCCCCATCATTCCCATGCGTTCACGATGTTCACCGCCCGGAGTCCCCTGCATATCATTCGGCTCACCCATCGGCGGCATCGGAGGCAGTTGCAGTTCGCCCATCTCCTGTGCCGGAGGCATCGGAGGATTTTCTTCGGCAATCGCTAAAACAGCCATCAAGAAAACCAGCGGTAATATCAATCTTATTAAGGATTTCATTTTACTAACCTTTCCAAAAACTATAATCGGTTTCAATTATTTCACTTTCCAAAGTCGTAACGCTGTCGCTCATAAGGCTGCCTGAACTGTCCTCATTGAGGCAGACAGATAAAAACTCGCTTCGGAGCAGTTCAATATCTTTTTCAAATTCGCTAATACTCTCATCAGCTTGCGCAAAAACACTGTTCGAACTTTCGCTGATGCTCGCAACAGGTTTTTTCGTGTTCGTATCGTCAAACACAAAAAACCACGCAAATAGTAGTACAGCCGCGACGGAAGCTGTTTTAAGAATTAATGCCGGAATACCGATTCGCTGCTTTTTGCTGTAAATCCTGCGTTTAATATCATCAACCAATGCAGGCGAAGGCTCTGGAGCCGGGAATCTTTCGAACAATTCGTCGATTTCCTGCGAATCTTTCTTCAGTTCGGTCAAATCAAATTTTTCGTTCTGTTCAGTCATTAGACTTGTCCATTAATTCTTTTAATTTCTTCAAACCGCGATGCACTTTCGACAATACCGTATTAACCGGTTCATTTCTTAATTCAGCTAACTGCTGAAAACTCAACTGCGAGTAGTAACGCATCACAATAATCTCGGCAACATCCGGCTCGAGCGTCTCCAGGGCAGCTGTCAATCTGTCGGTCAAATAACCGCCGGTTTTAGGCTCTGCCGTCTCTTCCTTATAATCCTGCTGAAAAGAACCCATCATCTTTTCGTGCCGCTTTTTTGTCCGCAAAAAATCCATAAACAAATTGGATGCAATACGGAAAAGCCAGGCCTCAAAAGTTTCGGGGCAACAGGTGCCGATTTTCTCATACATTTTTAAAAAAAGCTCACTCAACAACTCATTGGAATCGTCAGCATTCGACGACAGCCGGTAAAAGTAACCGTACATACGCCTGGAATACAAATCAACCAGTTCGGAAACTGCCGTTTTGTCGCCCTTTCGGGCCAACGATACCAATTTAATTGTCTGTTCTGATGGCGCCATTATTGAATATTCGTATATATAGACGGTTGATGGTGAATAATTATTGCAAAATTGAAGAAAAATGAACGCGTAGATTCCCGCTTTCGCGGGAATGACACTAAAAGCCTTACTTTTTGTCAAAAGTAATGTTGTCGGTATTCATTTTGGAAAAGAGTAAAATAAGAGCTATATTAATTATTATAAGAGCAATGCTCAAATTCTGTGAAATAGTGAAGCCATCGGCCTGGATTGGATTGTCATCCCTTAAATATTCGATAAAAAACCGCATCGTACCATAATATATGAACATCAGCGCAAATGTAGTGCCCGGTTTGAAGATAAACGGAAGTTTGCGCCCCTGCGTTTGCAGTTTGATTCCCCATTGGCGGTGAAAATAAAGCCCAATACAGCCGACAAACGCCAGCAGGGATTCTAAAATCTGCGTTGGTATAACCGGCAAACAATGATATGGGCCGTCGTGGGCAACTTCGAATTTCTGTTGCGCATCCAAAGAATTATACGGCTTGAGATAATAATTGCCGTCCATAACGTCGAAAAAATCAGCCGGCAGTTGAATGTACGGCCTATCACGATGACGGGCCAAGTCTGGTCTAATCTGACTTTCATACGGAAGCGAACCATAAGGAAAATGAATCGCAACCGGACAACTTGTCGGCCTTCCAAAACAACAGCCATTCATCAAACAACCGATTCTGCCAAATCCAAGCGCCAGCAATAAGCCAATACCGAGAATGTCGAGATACCTGCGAACGGGCAGTTTTTGCACCCACAGATACATCACAATCGTAAACACCGCCAGCAGTACACCGCCGAGAAGTTCGAGGCCGCCCTTCCAGACTGCGAAAATATCCAATATTCTGCCGCTGAACTGATACCAATAATGTATCACATAAAAAATTCTTGCGCCTACAACACCGGCGATAAGCGAATAGAGAGCGGCCGTTGTAATGTGTTCCGAATGGTCGCCCAGATCGCGTGAGAGTCTGCGGATAAGAAATATCGCTGCAATGAATCCGCACACCATCAAAAAGCCGTAACTCTTGACGGTCAGGTCTGTGAACGGAATTCTAAAGAGTTCAGGATGCATTAATAAAATTAAATATCAAAATTGATGAACCCGCCTACGGCGGACAAATTTTAAATTTTCTACTTAATTCCGTTTTTCGCGTCGGCGACAACCACTTTCGGTTTAAAACCTTTCGCTTCTTCGGGCGTCATCCACGCAAAACCCATAATAATCACAATGTCACCTTTTTGCATCAGTCTGGCAGCGGCGCCGAGAATAGAAATTTTTCCGGAGCCTGCTTCTTCGGGCACAACATACGTTTCAAGTCGATTGCCGTTCGTAACATCCGCAACGAGAACCGTCTCATAAGGCATTATGCCGACAGCTTCCATCAGTTTGGAATCTATGCCGATACTGCCGGGATAATCCGCCAAAGAATCCGTTACCGTTGCACGATGTATTTTACTTTTTAAAAGTTTTAACAACATTTCAATACCATAAATTAATGAAAACAGAGTATTTTAATGATTGCTTACTCAACATCAAGCAGAATATTATCAATTAACCGTGCCGATGGCATTTTTACCGCCAAAGCAATCAAAACCTTACCCTTAATTTCTTCAATTTCTTCGAGCGTATCGGCATTTACAATGCTTATATAGTCTATTTCAATCTGCTTGCCTATGTTCAGAATTTTTTGCATTTGCTCTTTTATAAACGCACTTTCACGCCGGCCGCCATCAATTAAAAGCTGTGCTTCCTGCAATGAAGCATAGAGCAGCAGAGCCTCTTTTCTCTGTTTGGCGTCCAGATATTTGTTTCTGCTGCTCATCGCCAGGCCGTCTTCTTCACGGACTATCGGACAAACAACGATTCGCATCGGCATATTCAAATCGGCAATCATCCGCTGGATTATAATCACCTGCTGCGCGTCTTTCTGACCGAAATACGCAACATCAGGCTGAATAATATTAAACAACTTTGTGCAGACCGTCGCGACGCCTCTGAAATGTGTCGGGCGGGATTTGCCGCATAACAACTCACTCAATTTGTCAACGCTAACCCACGTGATATTTTGCTCCTGGTACATTTCAGAAGGGGCAGGCGCGAAAACCGCGTCAACGCCGTTCTTTTTGCACATTGCGATATCAGCATCAAAAGGCTTGGGATATTTATTTAAATCCTCATTGGGGCCGAACTGCGTGGGATTGACAAAAATACTGACGACCACGAATTCGCACTGCTGTTTGGCTTTTTTTACCAGCGAAACGTGCCCTGCGTGAAGCGCGCCCATCGTCGGCACAAATCCAACTTTCTGGTCGGCCGTTCCGGCGTCAGCAACAATCATTCTTATTTCATCTATTGTTTTTGCAATTTTCATGATTTTTTAGCCACAGAGAACATCCTCTCTGATTTTTGCTTCGAGGAGCAAAAATCCCAAAGACTCAAGGACTTCCGCTTCGCTTCAGCAGAGAACACAGAGAAATTAATTTTTCTTTATATAATAATTTATTTTTTTGCCGAGCGATTCGACCTGTTCTTTTTGCCTGAAGTCAACCGCTTCGGCATCGACCGTTATCACAGGGCATTGATTAAACGTCTCGAAAAATCTTTGATAACTGCTGTGAAGATTTTCAAGAAAACTCAAATCAATATCACGCTCATACACCCTGCTGCGCTCTTTTATACGCTTCAAACACCCTGCCGGCGTGGATTTCAAATATACCACAAGCGACGGCGGCGCAACAGTTTTCGTCATCACAGCATTTACTTTTCTATATAAATTAAACTGCACCGCATCGAGCCAGACTCTCGCGTATATCATTTCCTGCTGCATTATATAATCACTTACGGAAATTTTATTCCGCAGAACTTCCGGACTCAACTGTTCACATCGACTCAATAAAAAGTACAACTGGCTATCGAGCGCAAATGATTTTTGTCCCGCGTAAACCTTCGCCAAAAACGGATTCGTATCATACGCTTCTTTTATCAGGTTAAAGTCGTAAACATTTTTCAGGCCATCGGCAAGAGTTGTTTTGCCAGCGCCGATTACGCCTGAAATACAAATCAATCGCGGAGCATTCTCATCAATATGAAAATCGCCGCCTGAAAGTCTTTTGCGAAGCACGTCCGCTGTTTCATTTAAACGCGGATGAACAACCTGCGAATCTATTTCACAAAGCCCGTTTAACACGAATGACCGCAAATGCATCTGCGGATGCGGTATAACAAGGTCTTTACTTTTTACTATTTTTTTGCCATACAACAGAATATCAAGGTCGATTGCTCTACTCGACCATTTTTCTGGAGTTTTTTTTCTGCCGAGCGTGCTTTCGATTTTCTTCAGAACCTTCAGCAGTTTATCCGGCGGCAGTTTTGTCTGAATCTGCGCAACGCAGTTGAGATAGTCATTTTGCTTTTTGTCGGCAAGCGGTTTTGTTTCCATTACGCTGCTGACACGAAGCAGATTTATACCTTTGGCGGACGCAACGGCATCGAGAGCTTTTTTCAAATTCTTCTGCCTGCTGCCGAGATTGCTTCCCAATCCGATATAAGCCGTTACACCATTATTTATCATTACAATTTTTTTAGCCACAGAGTTCACAGAGACCACAGAGATATTTTATAGTTTCTTAATGCGTTCCATCGCCTGCGCTACATTGTCAGGTGCGCCGAATGCGCTCAATCGTACAAAACCTTCGCCTGCCGAACCGAACCCGCTGCCCGGCGTGCAGACAACATTTGCCTTGCTCAACAGGAAATCGAAAAATTCCCATGAGGTCATATTATTTTTCGTTTTCAGCCAGACATACGGAGCGTTAACGCCGCCGTAAACTTCATAGCCGATTTTTTCGAGTGTGCTTCTAATCAGTGAAGCGTTCGACATATAAATTTTGATAATATCGCGGACCTGTTTTTGGCCCTGCTCGGTATAAATCGCCGCGGCGGCAGCCTGCGAAATATAGCTTGCGCCGTTGAATTTCGTACAATGGCGTCTGTTCCAAATCTGGTTCAGGTCAACCGCTTTGCCGTCTTTTGTGTATGCTTTCAAGGCTTTCGGCACAACGGTAAACGCGCAGCGAAGGCCGGTGAAGCCCGCAGTTTTGCTGAACGAACGGAATTCTATCGCAACTTCTTTGGCACCTTCTATCTCGTAAATAGAATGTGGGATAGAGTTATCGGATATAAACGCCTCGTAAGCGGCATCGAACAAAATTATTGATTTATTTTTTCTGGCATAATCGACCCAAACCTTCAACTGCTCTTTTTTGGCGACCGCACCTGTCGGGTTATTGGGGTAGCAAAGGTAAATTATGTCCAATTTGTCATTTGGAATCTGTGGGACAAAATTGTTATCGGGCGTACATGGCATATACACAATGTTTTCATACCGCCCTGTTTTGTCTGGATTTCCTGTTCTGCCGGCCATCACATTTGTGTCAACATAAACAGGATAGACGGGGTCTGTTACGCCAATTACGTTATCAAGACCGAAGATTTCCTGAATATTGCCGGTATCGCATTTAGCGCCATCGCTGACGAAAACCTCGCCGTTTTCAATACTTACGCCTCTGCTTTTATAATCGTTAGCAATAATCGCCTCGATTAGGAAGTCATAACCCTGTTCCGGACCATAACCTTTGAACTCTTTTCTGCTGGCCATCTGGTCAACGGCTTTGTGCATTGCCTCAATAATTGCCGACGGTAAAGGCTCCGTTACGTCTCCAATTCCAAGTCTGATAATACAGGCGTTTGGATTATTTTGTGCGAAAAGTTTAACTCTTCTTCCTATTTCAGGGAATAAGTATCCAGATTGTAATTTAAGAAAATTTTCATTAACTCTAATCATTTGTACTCCGATAAATTCTACCCTTCAGGGTAGTAAGCTCCCGCGATTTAAAGAGTAAGTTTTTATTTTCAAAGCACTTACCCGCGGATTGGCGGAAACATTCAATCTCGCACATACTTTAATAAGTTATATCAAGGCAAAAACAAGCCGATATATTACTCGAATTATTGTGTAGGCTTAAATTACATTGAGAATTATGAACTGTCAACAAATAACGGAAGTTATGATGCCAAAAAGGCTTGCTATGAAAGATTTATCTTGTAATGGTGTGGTAACTCTGATAAAATTCCTTTGCTCATTTGGGGTAAAGGTGGAGGAACACCCCCTGCCGATTTCCGGTAAAGGACTTGCCGGATGTGTGCGGCTACGGAGTACTTACAACGGATTGTACCACGCGACTATAAGCCTGATTACAGAAAGAAACTGCGCTTAAATTTTATTATTTTATAGAGATAACGGAAAATGAAAACATATAAAAATTTCGTAAATTTGTCAGGATGGAACAAAATTATGAGTAACAAAATTATTCTCGCTCTAGTATTAACCCTACTATTAACCACAATCGGCAGCGCAGCTTCATACAACGTAGCCGCAAATTTTGCTGATGTGAACTCGGCTATCGAGAATGCAATCGACGGCGACGAAATCATTGTGGCTGATGGTACCATTACGCTCACCATTGATGTTTATAACCATCAGCAGCAATTCAACACCAACGGCAAAGCCATAACAGTCAAAAGCGCAAACGGGCCTTCAAACTGTACAATTGACTGTCATGGTGTTACGCGCGCGTTCCTCTGCGAAAACTTTGAAGATGTAACAACCGTTATTGACGGCTTTACGATTAAGGATGGCAGCGCAGATTACGGTGCCGCAATCGAATGTTACGGCTCATCTCCAACAATCAAAAATTGCGTCATTGAAGGCGGTCAGGCATACTATGGCGGTGCTATCGATATATTCTTCGGCTCGCCTGTAATTCAGGATTGCGTTATCAGAAATAACACCGCTGATTCTGACGGCTCGGCAATTGAATGCAGCGGCGGAGAGTCAATGCCCGTAATCCAGAACTGTCTTTTCTATGGCAACACCGCAACGAACAGATATGCAGCTTTAGATTTTTATGACAATTGCTCCGCGGAAATAACCAACTGTACAATAGTAAATAACACAGGAATAGACTCTTTCGGCGGTGTATATTCTACGGACTCGGATGTAACAATCCGCAATTCAATTCTCTGGAACAACGGCATCAGTACCAGCGGCATAATTACTGCAACCTACTGCTGTATCGAAAACGGACACAGCGGAACAGGCAACATAAGCAGCAATCCAATATTCAAAACCGGTCGTTACGGCGATTATTATTTGAGCCAGGTATCGGCAGGACAGTATTATACAAGCAGTTGCGTCAATGCAGGCGACAGTAACGCTGTCAATATTTTCGGCACTGGCGCATATACAACAAACACTTATGACATCGACGACACTACTAAGGTCGATATTGGCTATCATTATTACAATCCCAACCTGCAGGAAACCTGCACACTGACAACATATCCGGAACCGTCAGCAGTTTATGGCAGTGTTGATCCTTGTTATCCGACAGGACAAACTTTTCCAAAATACAGCGAAAAATCAATATCTGCGTATCCGGCCGGTACCTACCAACTCACGGAATGGCATTACGGCGATACAGCAGGCTTCCCCGGTACATACAATGTCTTTTCAGGATTATCGGAATTTACCATAACGCTTGATGCCGACAAAACAGTTGTCCCGGTATTCAACACAGTGCCGATGTACAAATTGACAGCTTACGTAGTTGACGGCAATGGCACTGTCAGCGTTTCTCCAAATAACTATCCGGATGAATACGACCCGGACAGCTATTATATACAACAAGGCACAACTGCTACAATTACCGTGGCTACACAAACCGGTTACATAGTAAAGAACTGGTATATATATAAGACTAACGACCCCAACCATTCTGTAATTAAAGCCGCGACAAGCAACACCTGTGTCATAGATATGAATGACAACATAACAGTTGAGGCACAGTTACAATATCAGGAATACGAACTTAGAACCCGCGTTGACGGCGGCAATGGAACTATCTTGCCGAAACGCACAAAATATCCGGCTGGAACAACCGTTAATCTGTCGGCAACACCATACACCGGTTACAGAGTACATGCCTGGGGCGGCGATGCAATAATAAAGCCAAACTGGAATGCCCGCACCAACACCGTATTGATGAACGCGATTAAAGATGTCAATGTAACGTTCGAGCTTGACACAAGCAAAGTAATCTTTGTCGGCGCCGGCGGAGATATTCAGGGCGCAATCGACGATGCAAATAATGGCGATACCGTAAAACTATCTCCTGGTACTTATGTCGGTACAGGTTTAATGGTAAGTGGAAATAAGGCAATTACAATTCTGGGCGACCCTGAAAACCCGGAAAATTATGTAATCGACTGTTCTGGCGAGGGATCTATCGGCATCTATGTCTCAAGCATGTCGCCGTGTACAATAAACGGCATAACGATAAAGAATATAGATACTTTCACCGGAGATGGTACAAATGCAAGAGGCCCAGATCAAGCCGGCGTTAATGGTTTTGATCATTTCTACGGTGCAATATCGTTGGTAAACGCAAATCATCAGGTTCTTAACTGCCGTATAAGCAATGTAACACTCTCTGCCGGAGACGGCGGTGCAGGTGCCGACGGAAATACAGCCGTCTGGGATGGCTCTTATGGCGGCGATGGCGGATGGGCAATGGGCGGAGGTATAGTCATATGGGACTCTTCACCTTTAATTAAGGGTACCATCATTGAGGACTGTACCGTAATAGGCGGAAACGGTGGTAACGGCGGAAATGGACGTACTGCCGAAGCTCCAGATTCAAATCTCGGCGAAGGTGGTTATGGTGGTTTACCAGGCGCAGCTTATGGCGGCGGTATTGCTTGCTGGAAAAACTCGAGTCCGATATTTGAAGATTGCATTATTCGCAGATGCCAGGCAATCGGCGGACACGGCGGTAACGGCGGTAATGGCGGAAGAACAATGATGGGCGGTTACGGCGGTCTGGCGAAAGATGCCGGCGCATGGCATAAAAATAACAAGATAGATCCCAATGGTTGGGGTGGCTCGCGTATCGGTATAAATTGGCCCAATAACATCTTTGCGACATTTGACCCTGTTACATTTGCAACGGACGCCAACTCAATAGATATATCCGATTACAGCACACAAGGCGGCGGTATTTATGTAGGACGCGACTGTAATGTAAAATTTATCGGCTGCACATTGAACGACAATACGGCCGAGGGATGTATCAGCGGATTAGGCGGCCTTTATAACGTCACTGGTGCACAAATCCAGCCAAGGAAAAATTACCACATGCCAAGTTACGGCAGCGCCGTATTTTGTGATGCCAACTCCATTACTAAGTTTACACGCTGCGAAGTATATAATGATGAAATCGTAGTTACAAACGACGGCGAAGATATAGTCTCCGAAAACGATGACTGCGGCGGCGGAAGTTTAGGTTCTCGAAACACTCTGTGGAAAGATGTCAATGACTGCAATATTTACACAAACTTCGCACCGTATGGCGCCGGTATATACGATGTAAACAGCAACGATACACACATCAACGATTGCAATATATATTCGAACAATTCATATTCCGGCGGCGGCGTTATGACCATTGATTGTTACGGTCATATACACAACTCCATCATACGCAACAACACCGCAGGAACACAGCTTGAACCGAACCTGACCGACTACGCGTTATTCGGTTCCGGCGGCGGCGTTTACGCATTTTCGAGCTGCCTTGATATCAACGACAGCATAATAACCGATAACGCAGCCAACTCGACCGGCGGCGGCATTTGCTTCGCGGGCGATTACGCAGTGACGCCAACAATTATGAACTGTCTGATTAAGAATAACAGGGCAGGCGTATCGGGCGGCGGTATAGCAGCAATAGAATATGCCGACCTGACAATTCAAAACTGTACTATATACAATAACGCTGTAACCGGCGCGGAAGGCAGCGGCGGCGGTATTTTTGCATCGTATGCTGCCAAAGTCATTGTAAAAAACAATATCATCTGGAACAACAAAGGTATCGCAGGTTCGCAAATCGGATTAAGCAAAGGCGGAAGCAGTACATACTTCTACGCCTATATGAAAGCTCTGTACAACGATATAGATTTACGAGCCAATGCAGCTCTCGACTTTGCCAACAGCACAAGTTCCAGCCCGTCTATAACAATCAGCAAACTGATAGATGCTGAAACAATTTATAATGAAATCAATACATCAGGAACAGCAAAGGTTATCATCACACTGGCTGATGTGGATTTCGATACCGACTGGTCTTCGTCGGCATCTATAAGTATGACACAAAACGCGATAGCGTATCGTCAGACTAAAGTGCTCTCTTCAATGGAAGCCGGTGAATTTACTCTTACCAACCAATATGTCAACGTAGCGGCATTAGGCGGAAAAGTAACAGCGTCAGGTTTGACCTCATTGTTGAACAATTCGCTTGTCGCACATATTGAGCCGGTCAGAATATGTTATCCGGCACTTGCACAGGCTATTCCGATGGGCAACGCACTTGCCACACGTTCGCAGTATAACGGCCAGAACTGCGCTATAGCTATTGTCGATACAGGCATTGACTATACGCATTCCAGACTTGGCGGCGGCAGCTTCCCGAACGCAAAAACTATCGGCGGATTCGATTTCGGCGATAACGATGCCGACCCGATGCCGGTTGAAGGTTATACATATACTGACGGATACGGCATAGGAGCACACGGTACAAATTGCGCAGGTATTGCGGCAGGAAATCTTGGAACCGTCGGCGATTATATCGGCGGCGTTGCTTACGGCGCAAAATTGTACGCACTTAAAGTTACACTCAATACAGACCTGTATCAGGGTTTCCCGAACACCGCGACTTACGCTGCGTGGGACTGGTGCTTAACGCATAAGGACGATAATTCGTCTTATCCTATCAGAGTAATAAGCAACAGTTGGGGAAGCCGTGTAGCTGCGTTTGACAATGAAGAAGACGCAGACAATTATTCACCTTCGTTTGCAACACTGGCGAAAAACATAGTCGACGCAGGCATTACAATTCTTGCCGCATCCGGCAACGAGGGTCGTACCGACAGTATCGCATGGCCTTCAGCAATGTCGAATGTAATCAGCGTAGGCGCTCTATATGACACAACCGGTCAGGTAACGGATTATTCAAATTCGGCTGACAACCTCGATATATTCGCCCCCGCTGACCCTGTTTATACAACCGACCTTGTAGGCTCGGCAGGTTATGACGGCGATTATTATCCTTACTTTAACGGCACAAGTTCAGCTTGTCCGTTCATTGCAGGATGCGTAGCGGCTCTGCAAAGCGCAGCATTAGATTACTTAGGCGCCCCGCTTACGCCTGCACAGATTGAAACCATTTTGAAAGCTACGGGCACTTCTGTAACAGATACGAAAGTGGCTGTAACAAAACCGATGGTAAATCTGTTATCAGCGATAACACTTTTAAGTTCATCGTCTCCGATTTATACAGATGACGCAGGCAATACTCTCGTCGGTATCGCAAAAGACGCCAGCAACAACTGGACGGTTCAGGGCAGTACGAACATTTCCGCTGACCCGAATTTTGTTCTTGGTTTCTATTTGAGCAGTATAGATGCAGGACAGGATATTACAAGCGTGTGCGTCAATGCAGGCAGTACTTACGCAACAGTTCTTAACCTTGACACATATACGACAAGAACAGACGGTGTAAAAGATATGGGTTATGTCGATATGGGTTATCACTATGGAGAAGGTCTGTCCGTTTATAATTTAGTTATAGACGTAAACACCTCTGCCGCCGACGGAACTACAGACCCGCTGCCCGGCCTATACAAAAAATATTCCGGCGAAGTTGTAACTATCACGGCTGTTCCTGATGTAAATTCACGCGTAGCAGCATGGATTATTGACGGCACATCAATACCTTCGAATGTCAAGAAATATACTATAACAATGGATAAATCGCACACGGTTACGGTTGTGTTCGAAGAATATGTTACAAGAAGCATAGTTGTTCCTGACCAGTATAAGACTATTCAGGAAGCTCTCGACGTGGCTGAAAGCGGCGATATAATTTATATTTATCCGAAATCAGACGGCACACCGCACTATATCGAAGACCCCTGCGGTCTGGACTTCGGCGGCAAAGCACTGACTATCCGCTCACGTTATCCGGACGACAAGAATATTGTTGCCGAGACTATTATCGATTGCAACAACAGAGGCCGTGCTTTCATCTTCAGAAATAATGAAGACGCATGCAGCGTTATAGAAGGTTTGACAATAACCAATGGCCTGGCATCCGGCACAATAGCTACCGGAACAAGAATAGTATTAGACCCGGAAGATGCCAATATATATCAGTTGGACGGCAATGACGGCAACGGTAACGGTTACGGCGGTGCGATTTATGTTGGAGTAGGTGCAAGTCCGACAATTCGCAAATGCGTATTCACAAACTGTCAGGTAACCGGCGGTCAGGGCAGCGACGGCGGCAGAGGCTATGACCTGCCGTCTGACAGCACTCTCGAACGCGGCGGATTCGGCGGCGACGGCGGTAACGGAAGCGGAAACGGTTATGGCGGCGTTATCTTCTGTGCCGCAAAAAGCGCTCCGGCTGTACTCGACTGCAAATTCAACGACAATGCCGCACACGGTGGTATCGGCGGCGATGGCGGCGACGGTGGTAACGGCGCCAGCGGTAAAACCGCAGGCAACGGCGGAGACGGCGGCGACGGCTATGGCAACGGCTTCGGCGGCGTGATTTACTGCTCGGCCAAATCATCACCTAAAATCCTCGGCTGCAGCTTTGGCGAAAACCTCGGCGGTATGGGCGTCGGCGGAACATACGGCTTACAAGGCTGGGGCCCAACACCAACAGACCCGCCCTATCCGTATGACGGTTACGCCGGCTCATCCAGCGGAACAGGCTACGGCGGCGCTATCTATTATGAAAAAGGTTCCAATGCCGACATCAACGACTGTCAGATTCTTAACGGTGATACAGTCGCAACAACAGGCGATACTCTTGGAAGCGGCGGCGGCGCGATTTACTTCGAACCGGCCTGCGCTAACAGCGTAATCCTAAACTCGACTCTTGCCGGCAATAAGGCTTCTGCGGGTTTGGGCGGCGCTATTATATTAAACGCAAACAATAAGCTCGTTCTTAACAACTGTTATATCGGCGGCAACAGCGCCAACACTGACGGCGGCGCTATCGCGGTCGGTTCAAAGAATGATGCAAACTTATGCGAACTCGTTTTCAGCGACTGCGTCTTTACGAGCAACACGGCATCGGCACTGGGCGGCAGTATCTACGCAAAGAACTCTGACGCAAACTTTGTCGAATGCTTTGTCAATAGAAACACAGCACATTCCGGCGGCGGTCTCTACATTGTATCAGAGTCATCGCTTAGATTCATCGGCGGAACGATAAACGACAACAACGCTGTCGGCAGCGATGCCCAGGGCGGCGGTGCTATGATAATGCATTTACCGGCGGAATTTATAAATTGTCAGATAACCGGCAACTCTTCAAACTATGCCGGCGGCGGTATTATGCTTAACGGACCTGAAACGGCAATCTCCCAGATAATCAACTGTCTGTTTGCCAAAAACAGGGCTGCCGTAAGGGGCGGTGCGATTGTTACATCGCTGGATTCAAGTCCGACAATCAAAAGTTGTACATTCAGTGAAAACGAAACTGATGTCGGCGGTAAAGGCGGCGGTATATTCTGCACGTTCAGAAGCTCACCGAAAATTAAATACTGTATTTTCGACAAGAACAAACGAATCGCAATCTATGAAAACAGTACAGATTGTAAACCAGTAATTTCTTACAACTTATTTAATAACAATTACCATGGAGACTACTATAACTATACCATTGACAGGCTGTTCAGTATCATACAGCCTGCAATTGACAGAAGCACAGAACTTTCGGAATTAAATGCCCATACGGCAGGCAATAACATCGCAGATTTGTCGGTTAACTCCAATGAAATTGAGATATTCAGAGCAGGCAGTCTGGGCGATTATTATCTGCGACAGAAAACTGCGGATTACAATGATACTGCCTGTCTGGCTATTAACGCAGGCGATGTTGACGCAATGGCAGTTACAGTATTTGACGGCAAAACAATGGCTGACTATACAACAAGAACCGACAGCTATTTGCCGGACGCAACTTCAGACACATATGACATCGGCAAACTTGATTTAGGCTTCCACTATAAGGACGCAAATGAAGCTGCCCAGCTTTACCTGACTACGGAAGTCGCAGGCGGAAAAGGTACTATTTCACCAGCATCCGGTTATGTATACAGAGGCACAACAGTTCAGCTTACAGCCGCGCCGACAACAGGCTGGCGTGTAAAACAATGGTTGGGAACAGACGACGACAGCACAACAAACACAACAAATTACGTTGTGATGATGTCAGACAGAACTGTTTCTGTAGCATTTGAACAACCGAGAAACCTGTATTTACCGGCCGGCTATGCGACATTACAGGAAGCAATCAATGACTCAAGAGATGGAGATAAGATTATTATATCTCCGGGAACGTATCAATATTTCGACATCAACTACGATAATTTGTTTGGCGTAGCGATAAACGGTAAAAGTATAACAATTACCGGTTCCAACCCGGATGACCCGTGTGTTGTGGCTGCGACAATCTTTAAGGGCAACAGATTTGTTATTTCAAATGTTGATTCTTCGATGATTCTCGATGGCATTACTATTCAGGGTTCTCACTGGTATGGCGGCGATGCACTATGTCCGACAACACCAATAAGTCCTGACGGAATAAACGGCGGCTCTTTGCTTGGCGGTGCGATGGAAATAAATAATGCTTCTCCGACGATACGCAACGTCAGATTCGTTGACTGTTCGGCAGGCGGCGGAGACGGCACTAACAATTGCAGCACTGGCGGCGACGGCGGATGGGCAGGCTATGGCTACGGCGGTGCTGTTGGCATAGATTCAGGCAGTTCACCAGTATTCAAGAATTGCAGTTTCACCGGATGTTACGCTTATGGCGGTGACGGCGGCGACGGCGACACATCAAACGACACACCGGGCCACGGCGGCAACTGGGGCGACCCCAACGGCAGTAGATATCAAACATGGGACTATGCCGACGATATGGGCGGCCCAGGCAGTTACGCTCCTTACTGGTACTACACTGGTCAGGGTGGCGCAATTTATTGTTCAGCCGATACTCATCCGGTATTCAAAGACTGCGTCTTCAGCAACAACTTCGTTGTAGGCGGAACCTGTGGTATTAGCTGTCCGGATGTAGAAGCATGGCCAAACCATCATTATATTATTGACTCATTCGGCGGCGCTGTTTATATGGCAACCGGAAGTCAGGCTGACTTTACAGATTGCAACTTTGTCAACAATCTCGGCGATACAAGAAATCAGATTGGCGATGTAAATAATGTTGCATGGTTATATAAAGAAGCAAATTGGGCATTGTCTGATAACGTCGTAAGTTACGGCGGCGCAATCTACGCCGAATCGACAGATTCGATTCCAACAGTTAAAGATTGCACATTCAACAGCAATATAGCATGTGCTGGCGGCGCTTTGAATGTAGAAGATTCAATCTTCCATATCAGCAACTCAAACTTCTTTGGCAACACTGCAATGCTCGGCGGTTCAATGCTGTTCATCGGCAGTGATACAATTCTGTCCTCATGCGATTTCTACGGCAACACCGCGGTAGCACCGGCAGGTCAGGGCGGCGTTGTTTACAGTGCAGCAGGCGCTCCGAAGTTCTATGATTGCAGAATGTTGTATAACAGCGCAAGCTCATCAGGCGGCGCCGGTTACTTCTCTGGCGAACTCGAACCGATTATGCACAACTGCTTAATCACACATAACACAGCTGCCACTTACGGCGGCGGTTTATCCGCGAACTTCGACGTTCAATTACACATGTCGAGCTGTACGGTTGCACACAATCAGGCAACAGGCAGTACAAGTTTCGGCGGCGGTTTGAACTGTGCTTACAATGCGAATACCACTGTCATCAACAGTATATTCTGGGAAAATGAAGCTAATACAGGTCGCCAGATAGCTATTGGTAATAGTTACTCCGCTGCTGACAAACAGCCGGCTGAAGTAACTGTAACATACAGCGACATACAAAGCGGCGGCGCAGGAATATTCTGCGACCAGACAAACGGCTGTCTGCTCTACGGCTTCACTGAACCAAGCACAAACCTGTACGGCACAAGCCTGTCAAGTCCGCAGTTCATTTCATCGCTATGGGTAACAACACCATGGAACGACTACTTCCTTGCAGCACCGGATATAAATGAAGGCTCTGCAACAATGCAGACTACTGACAATATGTGTATCGATTCAGGTTCTGGCACTGCAATAAGCTGGAATATGTACAAACACACAACCAGAACCGACCGCAAGATCGATGTTCCGGATTCCAATATCGATATGGGCTATCACTATATCATACCCGCCACTATAACAGGCGACTTTGATTTCGATGGCGATGTGGACATAGTTGATTGTAATGGGTTTATGCAATACTGGATGTACGAAGATTGCACGTTCCCGTATTACTGCAACGGACGCGATTTCACCGAAGACGGCGAAGTCGATTTCGAGGATTACGCCATATTCGCGGACTACTATCAGGAAACCGAGAAAATTCCGCCGCAGCCTAATTCAATGACTTGGGCAATATTACCGAAGTCTGCTGGTCTAACCTCGATTACAATGACGGCTACAACCGCGACAGATAATTCAAGTAAGGTTATTGAATATTACTTCGAGTGCTTATCCGTTAAAGATCACAACAGTGGTTGGATCACCAGCAGCACATATACAGATACTGGCTTAACCACGGGCGACACTTATGGATATCAGGTCAAAGCAAGAGATGGCCGAGGCAACGAAACAGGCTGGAGCTTACCACACTATACAAGGGCCGGCTCGGATTCGACTGCGCCGACGCCAGACCCAATGACATGGCTGATTGTGCCGACACTGATAGATTCAAATTCTGTCGGAATGTCTGCCACGATAGCGACCGATATTTCCGGCGTTGAGTACTCCTTTGAAGAAACAACCGGTCATAACGGCGGTACCAACAGCGGCTGGATTTCAGTCAACACTTACATAGACTATGGCCTTGAACCCAATACGGTATATACCTATAAAGTTCAGGCACGTGATAAATCAGACAACTACAATGAAACTGGTTTTTCAGCAGAGCGTTCAATAAAAACTCCTGCATCAGGCGGCGATGTTAATGATGTTAATGATACAAATGATATTAGCAACATCATTCCGCTATGGACAACTGAACCTTATGCTACCAGCGGAAATCCGTGGTATTATCACATAATGGACGCCACAGCCGCCACCGACGCGGTTGCATATTACTTTGATTGCTGCGAAGGCGGCGGAACAGACAGCGGATGGATTACATCCACACATTACGAAGCCGGCCCATTCGGCAGCGTTACAAATTCCTCGTACAGGTACAAGTATAAAAACGCCGCTGGCAAAGAAAGCGGATGGTCGCCGATTGTAAGCACGTTTAGTGGATGGTAAGCGTTGCAACACATTGATTTCAAAAGCCTCTGCCTAAAAAACAGGGGCTTTTTTTATAACCAGATAATACCACAGGTATTTTTTTATTGCGTGTCGAACGATTGGCAAGTCATTACGTCGGCTTCGCTAAGCCGCGAAGGAAACGTATAATAAGTTTCGCACTTTGAAAAGTTGATAAAAGAAGTCCTTTCAATGTTCGATGGTAATTGAACAATCAAAAAACCATAAAACTATTGAAAGGACAGAATCATTCAGAACGGGAGTGTCAAGGATTATGGCAAGATGGAGAAGTCAGACCAACTCATCGCAAGAAAACTTCAAAACCAAGATACCGGCGTACACGCCATGAGGCATTTGAATGTGTATGAAGCGTGAAGCGAAAAATAACAAAATACACTTCATAAGATATGCTTCACAATTTATGTTTTTTTCATTTTGTTAGAGGCTTTTAGTATTATTTTTATTCCATTCAAGTATTTGACCGTCTTTTAACAGATGTCTGCGAAGTTCACTATAATTTACATCCTGCACGGATACACCTTCCTTAACGGCCTGATATGCTGCTGTTGTTGCGGATTCACCTAAAATCATAAAAACCGGCTCCATACGAACAGAACCATAAGCAATGTGCGAAGCCGAAACACAAACAGGAACCAAAAGATTTGTACATTCATTTTTTGGAGGAATTATTGCCCTGTATGAAATCGGATAAGGCTCAAACCCTTTTACCTGCACATCTCCTTCATTCTTTACACACCCGCTCGCATTTATGTACCTTCGTACATTGTGAGAATCCATTGGATAAGAAGCCAAACCAATTGAGTCTGCAGTAATTTGTCTGCCCATACAATGATGTTCTGTTATTATGAAATCGCTGACCATACGCCTTGCTTCACGAACATAGATTTTGTAAGGCCAGTTATTATTATCCGTAAACTCATCTTTTGCCAATCCCCATTTCGAAACGGCATTTCTATATACTACAGGAACACAAGCATCGTTTGCCAGAAAATACAAAAATCCTCTTTGATAATTTTCATGCTCGGCTTCAATGCCGGCACGTGTTTTATAATCTCCTTCAGGATAATCGTAACTCATTCCTATATAATCAAAGGAGAAAGGCCCTTTATTATTCGAATCTGTTTTTAAATTTGGCATTCTGTCAGTTGTAAAAACCGATTCATACGTTTCCAATGATTGCAGGTATTTTAACAGCAATTCATATTTTGAACGATTATAATTTGGCGGAGCCTGAAACGGAACCATATTGGACGGATTATCTGTCAGGCAAAGTCTGTAACAATAAGACTGAATACGCTTATCACCTTCACCATCATGGCCAATCTGATTTGGACTCGTTTCCAAACCCAAATTATCTTTCTGACTTTGCGACAAAGCAATGCAGGATGTGAACTGATGATATTTAGCATTTTTTATCTGAATACCATTAAGAGTTTCATTATATTTTGAATTGGGTTCCCTCCCTGTCGTATATGACACTCCCGCTTTGGCCATCAAATCGCCTTCATAAGAGGCGTCAATGTAAATTCTGGCAGATATTATCCGCCCAGATTCCATTTTGATTGATGTTATTCGATTGTTGTCCTTACTGACTCCGTTTTGCAAATCCAGTCTTTCACCCAAAAGTATTTTTACATTTGTCTCGGTAAGCATTTTGTTAAAAACAGCTTCCGCAACGTGCGGTTCAAAATACCACTGACATTGATTGGAATCACCGCCGTTATAAAAGCCATAAGTTCTTTTATAAAACTCCCTCGCAAGTCCCCCTATTGAGTCGGTTTTGCCGGCATCCGTAAAGCCAAGACCTGAAGACGTGAGCCCGCCCAAATGTTTTGAAGGTTCTATCAGAACAACAGACATCCCAAGTCGTGCTCCTTTAACTGCTGCGACAACTCCTGAACTGGTACCGCCATAAATTGCCAAATCGTATGTTTCTCCGAACACAGTTTTTTCCTGCCCAAAACCAAAGGTGCTGAAGTAAAGCAATATAAAGCATAAAATTTTTCTGAAATTCATTTGCAAAATCCTTATATCGAAAAATTTTCATTACCAATAACAGCTTTTATGTCAAACCTGCGTCAATATGGGAACATCTTAATAATGCCATTTGGGAACATTCACGCCTTTTTAGGATTTAAGCTATCTCTAAAAGCTTGTCCTCGCGAAAACGGAGATGTCATTGCGAGAAAGTTTACCCCCGCGCAGGTGGAGGAAGCTATCTCAATTCTTCGAATTTTCAGAGAGCCCTTTAGTATTATACTCCATCTCTTTTCCAATTTCATCACAAAATTATCGCAACCCTGATTTCTTATAAATCCATTCAGTAATAAACAAAACAGGTATTTATTTTTGAAAAAACAATATTTATGGCCGCAGCGATGATTTCAGTTTTGCCGATGATACTGCTGGTGCTTATTTTCGAGCGTAAAATCATCAGCGTCCTAACACTCGGCGCTGTAAAAGGTTAAAACCGGAGTTATTAAATCATTTAAAAAAAATGTTGCATTTTAAAGACAGTATATTACAGTTATAAGCATATTTAGATTCAATTTAATACCAATTATCTAAAGGAAGGTGCGAAGATGAAAAAACTACAATTAATTTTAATGCTCACGGTCTTAACAGCGTCGACAATCATTTTAACCGGCTGCTACAGTTGCCAGACGTGCAACCATCTGTGGGGCAAAGGTGAGCGCAGCAGTTTCCCGGAAAATAAATTCTTCTGGGATAAAGACTGCAAAAAAATATGCAAATCGGCCTGCGGAGACAATCAAACAATAACAAAATTCCCCTACGGCAAGCTCGGCATAATCCAACTCGATGAAACCCTTCCGCCAAATGTAACCGTCAACTCGGAATTCAACTACATCGTCAAAGTATCGAACCTTACCAAAGTAACCGTCAGGGATGTAGTCGTAACAGAAAATCTGCCCAACAATTTCAAATATGTAAACTCCGCGCCTGCCGCTGAAGTCCAAGCAGGCAGCCTGCGGTGGACAATCGACTCAATCGCACCCGGCGAAGTCAAGACATTGTTAGTTACAGGCGTATCGCCGACAACCGAATGCGTCAGCATCTGTGGAATGCTTACTTACAGGCCGCCAATCAGCGAAACTATAAGCCGCTGCGATTAAGAAAGATGGTATCCGTGCAAAGCCTTATATATTGGCTCGCGACATTCTGTCGATATGCCATACAAAAGTATATTTAAAAACAATACCTAATACAATAGCAGGAATACCATAAGCGGCCGCCTGCCCCCACTTGCCTACAAAAAGCACTGAAAGACATAGAATTGAAAGTATCAGCCAGGCAGCACCGATTGTTGCAATGAGGAAGCCGGCAGAAATTAAAAAACGCGGATTTTGTATTTTTATGCCGTCTTCGGCTTCAATCGCCAGTCGCACAGGTTTCCAAAAACCCTGCGGATTGGCCTTACGATAGAACTTTTTCAAAAGCCACATATCCTCCGGCTTTGTGAAAATCGCAACAAGCATCCACAAAACGGTTGTGATTACCATCGCAATAATAGCCTGATACATTTGCATCTGCTGCTCGATGGATTCTGCTTTCATCGATTGCTGCTGCCACCAGTCAATTCTGCTGCAAATAAACTGAATTGCAAAATAAACTACCGGCCCGGCAATATTAGCGGTTACCCATGATTTGAAATTAATTCGCCACCACCACCATTGTGCCCAGCCGATTAACGCTGTCGAGCCAAAAATGCCCGTCAACATTACCGCGATTCCCATAAGGCTGTTTGAATTGAAAACAACAAGCAAAGATGCCGCCATAATTAATATCATAAAAAATCTTCCAAGCCAAAGCGCTTTTTTATCGGAAGGTTTGCCAACCAGAGGGCCATACGCATCGTTGACGAGAGTCTGCGAACCATAACTCAAAAATCCCGCAACTGTGGACATAACAGAAGCAATGATGGCCGCAAGAGCCAGCCCCAATACTCCCGGAGGCATAAAATCCGCAAGCAAAAGGCCATACGCTTTTTCTCGTTCTGCGGGAATAGCACGGTATAATTCCGGATGATTAACTATCGCGCCAAGAGCCGGCAGCGTTAGAGTCAACAAAAGAACGAAAAGCGCGATTTCCGCCCATACGCCCATTTTAGCGGCCTCTCTGTTATTACGACAGGAAATCACCCGCTGGCCTTCTATGCCGACAGTTCCGCCCAGGCCGACGTTCGAAAGGATAAGCCATGCGACAATCACCAACGGAGTCAAAATCGCATTGCCGGCCTGTGGTAATGGATTCATTATATCCGGCGCAAAAGTTCCGTGTATTTTTGTAATTGAATCCGCAAGACCCGATGGGCCGCCAAAGTGAAATAAAACAATTAACAACAACGCCATATTGGCTAAAAATATTATTATGCCCTGAAAAACATCGACAATAAGAACGCCGGCCAAACCCGACACCCATATATAACCAAGCATAATAGGCGTTACTATTGCTATAGTAATCATTTTATTTTCGATGTGAAAAATTGGGCCTGCAATCATATGCAGTCCGAGCAGCCCTGCGCCAATCCACGGAATCATACCGACTATAACGCCGTAAAAGCAGGAATAGACGCGAACAAATTTTCCTTCATTACCTTTGAATCTCAACGAAAAAAATTCCGGCCCGGTCGCGATTCCAAGCTGACGCCACTTCACCGCAAAAAGCGTTGCCAAAATCAGCCAGCCCAAAGCAAAACGTGAGAGGAAAAACCAGCAAACAGAAAGTCCCAATGCGGCACTCATTCCGACATAGAGCGGCGCGACATCGGCATTGATTGCGACAAGCGAAAAGGAAATGCCGGTTACCCAGCCTTTCATATCCCGGCCTGCAAGGAAGAAATCATCCGTTGTTTTGCGGCTGCGATGAAGAATTTTGCTTGCGAAGATACCAATAATAAAAGTACACGCAAGGTACGCAATAATAACGGATAAATCCAAAACTCGATTCATAAAATACTACTTTCTGTTACATTTTTGCTAATTTTTCAAACTCTTTCGTACAAAGCAGCAACGCTCGCGGGAGATGGAAAAAGCCCTTCCATTTTCCGCCTTTGGATTGAAATAGAACTTCGCCGCGTCTGTTTAAATAGCCAAACCACTCGCCATATTTCTTATCGTTGAAATGGCTCCATGAATAATCATGAATCTTTTCAAACCAATTCCAATATTCTTTTTTACCTGTGTTTGAATAAGCTTTGACCAGCGCAACAAGCGTTTCTAAATGCACCCACCAGAGCTTCTGGTCCCATTCAAGCTGCTGCGTGGGATTTCCCTCGATATCCATAAAATAAAAGATGCCGCCATATTTTTTGTCCCAGCCGTATTTAAGAGTGTGCAGCATTATCTCGCAGCATTTATTTAATAGAACTTCATCATTTCGTCGGCAGGCAATATCCATCATAAACCACATCGCTTCAATCGTATGGCCGGGGTTGACTAATCTTCCCTCGAAACAATCCAGCTTTTCGCCTTTTGGTCCGACATTTTCTATCAGCAGTCCTGTCTTCTTATCATAGAATACACCCATCACTTCCCTGACACACATATCAAGAGCTGATTCAAGCTGTTTTTTCGGCAACATCCATTCCAGCTCAAGCGAAAGGTTCGCCAAAATCATAGGAACAGCCAGCGACATCATTGGCCTTGAGCCGGGAACAGCTTTTGTATATTTGCCTTTCGGATTCGATTTGCGTTTCAGAATATTTTGATATGTATCATAAGCTATTGTTTGAGCTTTTTTACTGCCGCTTGCCAGAGCATACTGACTGAACGCCATTGCGGCAAAACAATCGCTGAAAATATTATATGGAGCGATGAGAGGCGTGCCTTTTCTATCAAGCGAAAAATACCAATCGCCGTTTTTGTCCATTCCCTTTTTGGCAAGGAAATCAACGCCGAGTTTGGCATTATCGAGCCATTGCTTTCTTTTTTCAAATCTGTTGTAAAGAGCGGAAAACATCCAGACTTCTCTGCACTGAAGCCAGACGAATTTATCTGTATCGTAAACTTCGCCTTTTGTGTCAAGACAGGTAAAATATCCGCCGTATTTTTTATCGAGGGAATTTTTTGACCAGAAATTAATCACATCCGACAATGCTTTTTCATAAAAAGCACCATACTTAACAAAATCCTTTTTTACCATTTTTACTCCCAATTAATATATTGATGTTTAAAAGTTCCGTCGCTGTAAAGGTCGAACACGCCGAAACCTTCTTTCGTTTCCTGATACTTCCCGCCCCACCAGCTTCCGCATACGGAACCATCACAGATATACATTATACCATTATATACAACAGTATCAAGTAAATGCAGATGGCCGCTGATACAAAGTTTCACGCCGGGGTATTTATAGAAAAGGTCTTTGAGTTTGCGGGCATCGATATCCATATAGCCGCGGTAAATAGACCAATCGCCGGATTTTTCACTTTCCTTATCGTCAAAAAAGGCCGCCGCAGAAAGAATCGGAGCGTGCGAAACAATCACAACATATTTATCTTTATTTTTCTCAAGTTCACCTGAAAGCCAGTTAAACTGTTCATCATCGAGCTTCACAAGGTAGCTGTCTTTGCCATCCGACATAATATTTTCAAGGATTATAAAGTGCCAGTTTTTAACATCGAAGCTGTAATACCGTCCCGGCATATTAAATTCGTGAATCGGTCGTTTTACGCCCCAAAATTCTTCATTGCCGGTTGTCTGGCTGGATTTTTTGTCCCAGCCCCACAAATCGTGATTGCCAATGCAGTATTTAACAGGGATATGGCAATTATCCTTCATAAGCTTTTTAACAAGATTAAACAACACCATCGCATCGTTGTCAGTCGCGGCAAATGAATCCATTACATTGTCGCCGCCCGTAATCAAAAGTTCCGGCTTGTCCGGCAAAGACTGCATATATTCCAATGCTTTTGTGAACCGCTGCGGCGCATTATTGTCCGGCGTCATATGTATGTCCGTAAAATGAGCAAAACGAATCACACGATTTGATTGCGCACCATTAACGACAATTGTTAATGATAGAATGATGCCAACGAATAAAGTACAAAACCTCGTTTTCAATTTTACTTCCTTATTTTATTTTAAAATGCTCGCAATATCTTTTATAAATATTTCCTGCAGCAGGCCATGTTGAATATGGACTCATAAAATGCGAGAATTCAAATGTGATACATTTCTCAACGCCTGCACTTTGAGCAAAATCCAGTTTCCACTGCATCTTTCGCCAGTCAATCGGCGGAAAATTAAAAGGTATGTCTCTGTCAAAACTTTCAACGTTAGACCACGCCTTCATTTCGTATTTTTTTATTAATTCATTATTGACTGCAATATAATCTTTCAATACATCATAATCAACATGGCCGTCCTGAAAAGCAACTATATCAACACTCTTATGAAGAATCGAGAGAATTTCATCCCATTCTTTTCGATGCTGTTCAATACTGATAGCGCTCTGGCCGACAATTTTTTTGCCCCACATATAAGGCGACATTATAACAGGCAAATTGCCGCTGATTTGCTTGCACACATCCGCCAGTTTCTTCTGGTAAACAGGTAAATCAACGCACCGTGTATTACCATTTCCACTGCGGTTTTTCTCATCTTCGGCCACGGTATAATATCTTCTGCCAAATTCGTGCGTCAAATACCAGCCGGCAAATGCTTTGTATTTACCATATTTCTTCCAAACCTCATACATAAGCTCAATATTTATTCCCAGCTCATCATCAAATTTACCTTCCCGCCAGAATACATTCGAATCATAAGTGCCGAAATAAAGCGACATATTATTTTTCTCGGCGAGTTCGAGAAACATTTCCGCAAGGTCATAATATACAGGCAATAATTGTATTTTCTTTTTCAAAACACGCGAATCGAAAATCGCCTGATTGCCCCATCCGCAACGAATTATGATAACAGTATCTATTCCTATTTTTTTCATCGCTGCAAAATCTTTTGCCCATTCTTCTCGCCCCCAGTTGTTGGAAGGAATATCAACCGTTATTTCATCAAGGAAAGTTCCTGTAATCTTCATTTCATAATGCCTTCAAAATACTTTTTATAATCGTTAAAAAGACTTACTGCCCGCTGTCCGCCAAGTTTGAATTTAGTCCACGGAGGATTCATCAGGCCGGGAAACTGATAACATAATATTTTTTCAAATTTATTGAATTTTTCAAAATCGCTGACTATTTCATCAATCGGCCGAGGATACAACGCCTCATCTTCGGCAAAAAGAAAAACTTCCATATCCAGCCATAACTGCGTATTTGCCCGGTCGCAAAGTTTTCTTAACGTCTCTACCGCCTGTTGACCTGTAGTATCACCGAGCGGCATCCGGTGAAATCCGAACGGGCAAACAATATCGAGATTTTTAAGAAGCTCCGGCCAATATCCCATTCCAAATATCAAAAAATAACAGTTCGGCGCAAGCATTACCGGCTTGTCTGGACATAGAGACTTTGTATATTCCTTAAATTCCTTAAAAAACGCGACGACTTCCTGCCTGCGATTTTCATCATCACCAAGACTACCGAAAATTTCTTCCGATACGTACCAGCCGTAAAAAGATTTATGTTTGCCGTATAAATCCCATAATTCCTTAGCGACTTTCTTATGCCATTCAAGAGAACCTTTTGTAAAATCGAACCAGGCATACAACCCGACGCCGAGAAAGACACTTGAGCCAGTCTTATCAGCCTCATCGAGAATCGCTTCTATCGGGTCATCCGCGGCCATCGGCACCTTCGCGGGATATAATTTCGAATTATAATATGCTTTGCCTTTATATCCTTCTTTTTCGATATTACTTCGGCGAAAGTGAAACCGTCAAAACCATTTTTACTAAGAATAGCTACAACACGGTTTTTCATCCATGCCAGGTAATCCTTATCTATAAACGTCATTAATTTATATTGATCCATGGAATTGTTTGTGAATTCCATGCGGTATTTTTCCCAGTCTTTAATCCGTTCATCCTCCGGCATATATGTGCCAGATGCACATAAAAGCGCCGCTACGGGAATGTCTCTTTTCTGGAGTTCCTCAATAACATCTTTTCTTATGCCCTTGTCGGATGTTACGAAATAAAAAACCCCTTCATAACCGTTTGCTATTATTTCCTCGGCGATGCTTCTTGCGCTGCGGTCTTTGTATATATCAAACCCCAGGTCTATTTGTACAGTTTTTGCGTGAAGAAGTTTTTTAGCCCGCGGCGTAAGCTGCGCAAAAGAAGTGGAACTAATAAATATCAGTAAAACCAAAAATATTAATTGCGACCATGTGCATTTTTGCCGGGTCAACTTCATTTGCCACCAATCTTTTTCACTCCAAATTTGGAGCTTGCGAAAGACAATTTACTTACAAGGGCTAACGTTGTCCTTAGGTTAATATTATCTGTTTTAAATTGCAAAGTCAATTTTTTTTCTTTTGTAAATTTACTGCGTTTACTTAAATTTGCCGTTTTTTCTAACTTAAAACATCATTTTAAATTAGTACACTTGATTTATCTTTAATCTTTTTTCCATTAATTTTTTATGCAGTTCATCGTTTCTGGTCAATCTTTCCACATACCAGTTGAACAGACGTTTGAACCACCAGCCAAAGAGCAATGCGACAAGTGCCTTCCACGCCGCCTGAAAATATCTTCCAACGAATAATTCAGAACACGCAAGAACCGCAAACCACGTCCAGACAAGTCCGACAAAACTCACCGCAAAACCTGACGCAATTAAATGCCTCGGCTCTGACGGCAGTGCATTTGCTCCATCTTCAGCTTTCACCGCATCATGTATCGGCCCCCACGCCCCCATAGGTCTGGCTCTTCGATAAAATTCCTTCAAAACTTCAATATCAGCCGGCTTGGTAAAAATCGCAACTACAACCCATACAACGGTTGTAAGAACCATTCCACCCATTGCCTGCCACATTCCCAACTGTTGAGCCATCGATTCACTCATTTGTAAATGCTCCGCCCACCACGGCACATATTTTAATATCCAGCCAAGCAGCAAATAAACAATCGGCCCGCCAACATTCGCCGCAACCCACGACCAGAAATTCACCCGCCACCACCACCATTGCCCCCAGCTCATCACAGCGGTAGAACCAAACAATCCGCCCATAACAACAGCGATACCGAGAAGACTTTTTGCGAAATATACAACCACAATAGATGAACCAAGCACAACAAGCATCAGCAGCCTCCCCACCCAAACGGCTGCGCTGCCTGAAAGCTCTTTATTAAAAAACGGTCGATATACATCATTCAATAATGTTTGTGCGCCATAATTCATATGCGTACTAATCGTACTCATCACGGCCGCAAGAAGCGCAGCAAGAGCAAGCCCCAGGAATCCAACCGGAAGATAATCATTAAGAGCCGCCGCGTAAGCAGCCTCCCTTCCGGCAGGGTCGGCAGCGTAAAATTCCGGATGGTCTGCCAGCGTTCCCATCGCCGGAAGCGTCATAAGCATCAACATCACAAAATACGCTATATTTGACCAAACACCCACTTTCGCGGCCTCCTTCGAATCCCTGCACGATATCATTCGCTGACCTTCGGAGCCTACATTTCCACCCGAACCGACCGTAAAGATAATTCCCCATATAAGCACCATCATGGGGCCAAAAACTCTATGGCCGGGTTTGGGCATTATTGATAATATTTCATGTGAAATATAGCTCGAATGTGCATGCTGTATCGCCGCGACAATACCGGATGGACCGCCGAATTTTATTAATACAATTACAGTAAGAATCGCATGCGCCAGAATAATCACTACCGTCTGCATCGCATCAGTAACAATCACACCGACAAATCCATTCACCCACACATAGATAACTATCACCGGCAACACAATCAGCAATGTAACTGTCTTGCTGTCAATTCCAAATATCGGGCCTAATATTACGTGCACACCAAGCATACCGGCACCAATCCACGGAACCATGCCAATGAAAACCGCCGTCAGCGAAGACCATACTCGTACAAACCGCCCGCCTGAACCGCCAAAACGCAAAGTAAAAAATTCCGGCCCTGTAAAAACACGCAGTTGCCGCCACTTGGCACCAAATAAAAGGCCAAGCACCAGCATACACAAGGCATAATTCGACATATAAAACCAGCACATCGAAAGTCCCATCACAACCGCTACGCCATAATAGGCCGGTGCCATATCAGCATTCATCGCTGTTACTGCGTTTGAAATACCATTAATCCAGCCGGACATTTTTCGGCCGGCAAGAAAATAATTCTCCTCATCATGCTCGTCCCCTTTAACATCGCCCGTCTTCAAAATTTTCGTCGCAAAAATTCCAAACACAAACGAAAGTATCAGGTACACTGCTACAACTACTGCATCAATAATGTGTTTCGACCACATAGCCCTGCTTTCTATGCCAACCTTGGACAACGTTGTCCAAGGTTATCTTACATATTTAAAACAGCACTGTCAATCTCTGATTAAAATTTTGTGAATTATGCTGTCATTTTTTTAGAAAAAGTTTATATTTAAATCTCTGCCAATAGGATGGTTATGAACAAAGCACCAACGATAGTTGACATAGCGAGAAAAATGGGAATATCTCCCATATCAGTATCGCGTGCATTGCGAAACGCAGGACACGTAAGTAAAGCACTGCGCGAAAAAATTTTGCAGGAAGCAAAACGCATCGGCTATCAACCCAACACGGCGGCACGAGCCCTGCGAAGCAATTCAAGTTTTCTTATCGGCCTGATTGTGCCAAGCTTCTTCTCCCACCAAATAGATGAACTCGTAACAAATATTCAACATCACGCACAGGAATACGACCACGGCTTAATATTCGGCCTAACCCAATGGGACACGAAAACAGAACTCAAGCAGCTCGAATTTATGGCCAACAAAAAAGTTGACGGCATTATTATAAAATCACGCGGCCAACAACAGGTCGTCGAAAAAATTAAACAGCTAATTAAGAGCGGAATCAAAGTCGTCTGCCTCTTGGATAAATATGAATGTGACGCCTGTTCAGTACTGGTCGATAATGCCTACGGCGGGTCACTGGCAGCAAAACACCTCATAAAGAACGGACATAAGAAAGTATGTTATATTACATATAAACTGGCTAAAAGCCTTTCATACAGCGTTACACACTTTTCAAATGAAAGATTGTCCGGCTTCAAACGCGAATATGAAAAAAATAATATTCCACTAAATGATAACATCACGTTATACATCGATACGCAGCCGGATGCGCCATTCTCTATTAAACCGTTCGAGGTTCTACTCGACCATATTAAAAATTATTCGGCAGTGTTCACTTATGACGATTACATTGCGGCAGGCGTTTTAAACCTTTTACAACAGCACGGAATCAAAGTACCTAACGAATGTTCCATAATCGGATTCGATGATTCGCCCCTGGTAAGCCACTGGAGCAATCCGCCAATTACAGTTATAAAACAGCCGGATGGAGCACTCGGTTTCGAGGCGACCAATTTAATACTCGGCAAAAATGAAGACAGCATGGCAAATAACAACGGCGATAATATTTACATCGTCAAACCCAAACTTGTAAGCCGTGAATCTGTAAAAGACATTTCTTTAAAATAGCAGAATATTGTGCAAAAATGGCAATACAACAACAGTCAGTGCAACAAAAGAAATTTGGAGTCCTGCTTTAATATCTGTATTGTCAAATCCAAAAACGGGCCGGCTTTTATCAAACGAATTTCAGCGTTTCCGATTTTCCCCTTTTTCAAAATACATTTTTCCATCAAAATAATTTCCATCTTCTGGAAATTCCGCTCGTCACCATATTTATGGATTTTCAACTTCAACTTCGTCTCTCTGCCTTGATAATCCTTCACCGTAGCAGTCACGAAATCCTTCTGGTTGACATAATCGACGTCTGCCAACTCTTCGGCCGTGTGGAATAACGTGCAGCATTCAAGGTCAACGCCCAACATAAGGACATATCCATCCGATAGAGCAAGTTTATGATATGGCGAATTCAAACCGCAGGGAGTTACACAATTTTCATGGCCTTCGGTAAAATATTTTGCTTTTGCGCCGATAGCGGAAACAGAATGTGTTGGATGAAGACTACGAGCCGCAGTGCTTCTCTTTCTGAATGTTTCAGGAATTTTGCCAGTCCAGCAGGGAGAATTAATTACATCGAAAACCGGCGGATTGGCGGGGCATAATTTTTCGGAGCCTGTCAGAGTTGGAACAATAATTGTGCCATCACGAGCGACCGCTTCCAAAAGAGCATCTATAACAGTATCCACGCCGCCGGTAACAATTCCGAAACGCGATAACGAACTATGAACTAATGCGGTATCGCCGGCTTTGAGGCCGAGCATTTTTAAGCCTGTAACAATTTGCTGCTTTGTAACAACGATTTTATTTTCCATTTTGAATTGCATCCCTTAAGTCCGCAACGACACTCTGTAAACGCGGTTCGCTCTTAAATTCTCTAACTAAATTCCACCAGAAACAGCCGCCAACGCTATCTTGAGCAACTGTTTAACATTTTTTCTCCAAAAAAGAAAACATGGCCAACGTTACCCACACTCTACCATCTATGCAGCCGATGGTCAATATTTTTCTTGTGATATTCGCAAGATGACATGCTGGCTCATCACATCGTGATATTGGAATTGAACGCAGACAACTACCGTACTCTTGAACAGTGGCCTCATAACAGAGGTTGCCTGAAATATTAGCTAATGCTTATATTTTCCCCGGTTTCGCCAAGCTCAAATATATGCAGTTTATTCACATCAATATACATCGTTACCAGATGATCAACATCCAGCGATGTGTGCGGGTCAAGATTGGCAATAAATTTCTGTCCTGACGTGCTCGTCAGATAAATATCTTTTCTGTCGCCGAGTGGTTCGACCACATTAACTTTTGATTTAATGCCGTTGTTCATCTGGCCGGCCAATGGCTCAACCGTCAAATGCTCCGGCCTTACGCCGAGAACCATTTCCTTATCGATATAATTTTTAAACCGGCTACCGGTACTTTTTATCTCAACAACATCACCGTCGTTAAGAATAAAAACAATTTTGCCGTTTTGGGAAGATATTTTACCTTTAAGAAAATTCATCGGCGGAGTGCCGAGAAAGCCCGCGACAAAACGATTCACAGGCTTGTCATAAACTTCCATCGGCGGCGCAACCTGCTGAATTTCGCCGTTGTACATAACGCATATCCTGTCGCCGAGCGTCATAGCTTCGGCCTGGTCGTGCGTTACATAAATCGATGTCGTATTAAGTCTCCTGTGAAGTGCTTTTAATTCCGCTCGTGTCGTTACGCGAAGTTTGGCGTCGAGATTACTCAACGGCTCATCGAACAAAAACGCCGCCGGGTTGCGAACTATCGCACGCCCCAGCGCAACTCGCTGACGCTGACCACCAGAGAGCGCTTTTGGTTTTTTGTCGAGCTGACTGCTGATGTCGAGCATTTCAGCAACTTCGGTAACACGTTTTTTTATTTCATCTTTGGGATATTTGCGAAGCTTCAGACTGAACGCAAGATTTTGAAAAACTGTCATGTGAGGATAAAGCGCGTAATTCTGAAAAACCATCGCGATATCGCGGTCTTTGGGCGGAACATCATTAACGACTTTATCGCCAATGGTTATTGTTCCATCGGAAATATCTTCCAGTCCCGCTATCATTCGCAGCGTTGTGGTCTTGCCGCAGCCGGAAGGCCCGACTATAACCATAAATTCCTTGTCGGCGATATTAAGATTGGCACCTTTGACCGCCTCGAAACCATTGTCATATATTTTTTTGACGTCTTTAAGAAAGACTCTGGCCATAATTCAGCACCTTCTGATATATTTTACAGTAAAAGAGGAATTATACCAAACACAAAATAACTTGTAAACAACCGGTTTCTAATTAATTTTAACAACACAGGCAAACGGCGATCTCTATGCCTGGTTCAGTTATCTTGTCAGCCAGCCTCCGTCAACCGGAACTATCGAGCCGTACAGGTACGAAGCGGCCTGGGAAGCGAGGAAAACGACAGCACCTTTTAAATCATCGCATTTACGGTTACGTAAGTTAACAAACCAAAACAAATGCAAAAATTACCGCTCTCATTGCTTTCCTAATACTATCAGCTATTTACTATTTAAATTATGCTTCAAATTATTTTTGAGCCATTCGACTGTTTTATTCACATATTCTTTATCACAGGCACCCCAGCCTTTAATATTATGCGTTCCACCCTCAATCGATATTATATCATAAGGCACATTTGTCACGTCAAGTCTGGTTTTGAAATTTATTGAAAGCTGATACGGCACTGTAGTGTCAGCCGTCCCATGCATCAAAAGAAACGGCGGCAGTCCCGGCCTGACGTAATTGATGGGTGATATATCCCAAAGCAATTGCAGCGATTGCGCATCAAGCTTCTTAAAGCCCAGCACAGTATTCAGATATATGGATATATCGCCTCGCCGCATTCCATCATATACCAAATCAGTCGGAGAGGCGACAAGTACGATTGCCTGCACTTCCTTATCGTTGTCGGATGTCATCGCAGCCAAAGCCGCAATCTGCCCACCTGCCGAATAGCCCATCACCGCGATGCAGTTCGGGTTGATTTTATATTGCGAACCGTTCGCTTTGACCCATTTAATAGCTGTTTGAACATCTTCGTAACAGGCAGGCCATTTATGCTTCGGCGCAAGTCTGTAATTTATCGACACACAAACAAAGTCGGCGTCGGTCAGTGGCTTTGCGAAAATTTTCTCATCGCCCTGCTTGTCCCCACCAATCCACGCTCCGCCGTGAACGACGATAACTGCCGGAAAAACACCGCTGCCATTCGGCTCATAAACATCAAGAAGCAACTTTTCCCCGCCTGCGTTTCCATACTCAATATCCGTCTGAACCTGCATAGCATTCGCAAAGGTGCAAATCAAGAGCATTAAAACAAAACCAAAAACTACATTTTTCATTATCATCCTTTACTACCGGCTAATGACTATTGATTAATGACTACTTATTTATGTGCAGAATCTTCGCCCCATCAAAACCGTTGAACTTCGTCGATGAAGCAACACTATATGCCCCGATATTTTCGGTTACGAGCAAATCGCCGATTTCAAGATTGCCCGGCAGTTGTTCCGAAACGGAAATTTTGTCGAAACTGTCGCAGGTCGGCCCTACAACCGCGCAAACTTCTGTTTTGCCGCGTTTAAACGCGGTGAAATTCGGCATCCAGTGGTCGTAAACAATTCCTGAAAACGTATGATAAACGCCATCGTTAATATGATAGAACAATTTTCCGTCGCGACGAGCCCTGCCGATAATTTCAGAAACAAGCGTCGCAGTCGTAGCGACCATAAACCGTCCCGGCTCGGCTATAAATTCCGCGTCAGCGGGAAACAGTCTTTTCATTTCAGAATTTATTACCTGTGCAAGCTGCTCAAATTTCGGCGAATAAGAATCGTAAGGCACAGGGAACCCGCCGCCCATATCGACGATTTTCGTTGCGTAGCCTTTCTTGCGGCACTCGTTGAAAATCTGCGAAGTAATCTGCAACGCGTTTGTGTAGTTGTCGAAATTTGTGCACTGGCTGCCGACGTGAAAACTCAAACCCTCAACCGTCAGGCCGCAATCGAATGCAGAATTAATCAACTCCATCGCATCGCCCGGCTCGGCTCCGAATTTTGAACTCATCTCGACCTGCGAACCGGTATCCGGCACTTTCAGCCGAAGAACAAGGCCTGCTGTCGGACAATATTTTTTAATTTTCTGAACCTCGTCCGCGTTGTCGTAAGTCATCAACGGTTTGTACTTTTTGATTTTGCGGAGAGTGTCTTTGTCTTTGATGGTATTTGAAAAGATGATTTTGTCCCAGATAAAGAACTCCTTGTCTTTTTTGCGGTAGTTCTGAATCTGGTCGTAAACCTGAATGAACTCGTTATAGGAAGCAACATCGAAACTCGCGCCTTCGTTGAAAAGCGTTTTAATGATTTCCTGATTGGAGTTGGCTTTTACCGCATAATAGGCCTGAACTGTCGGCAGATTCTTCTTGAAAGTACGAAAATTTTCACGAATCTTGTCGTGGTCGAGGATAAATAACGGCGTTCCGTGCTTTTTGGCCAGTTTTACTAAATCATTTTTCATTATTTATACATTCTCCAAAAGTTTTTCAATTTGCTTTTGCGTTGGAAGTTGTTTTTTGAGTTCTTTAGGCAATTTGGAAGTAATTTTATATTGCGCCACCCCAATCGGCTTTTTAGTTTCTTTCAACGCATATTCGACTATTGTCCGTTTCTTTTCTTTGCACAAAATAATCCCGATTGCCGGATTTTCGCCTTTTAATTTTACGGTATCGTCAAGGGCAGCCAAATAAAATTGCATTTTCCCGACATATTCCGGCTTAAATTCACCAACTTTCAGTTCAATCGCTACAAGGCATTTAAGATACCGGTGATAAAGCAAAATATCAATAAAGTATTCCTGATTTTCTATTTCCAGCCTATACTGATTTCCCATAAACGCAAATGTCCCACCCATTTCGACAAGAAAGCGGTTCGTTCTGGAAATAATTGCCCGCTCTAACTCTGCTTCGCAATGCTCCTCCCCGAGTTCCAGAAAATCAAATATATATTCATCTTTCACAGCAAGTTTGGCCTGATTACGAATCGGCACAGGCAAGACATTATCAAAGTTGGTTTGACTTGACAGTGTTTTTTCATAACTTTCGTTTTCGATTTGATGAATTAAAACATTCTTACTCCATCCCATTCGCCGCGTCATACGAATATAAAATTCGCGTTCCAAATCATCTTTACACTTCTCAAATATTATTAAATTGTGAGACCAGCCAATTTCTCGCACCAATGGTGCGAGTTTTTCTTTTTTATTATAAGCAATGTAAAAATTACGCATTCTCCATAAACCGGCCGGCGAAAACCCCTGAATACCTGAGAACTCCGCCTGCAAATCTTTTGCGAGCATTTCCACTATCGATTTGCCCCATTTGTCCCCTTTTTGCCTTTCGACAATCATTTTGCCGATATCCCAGTAAAGCTGAATCAGCTCTTTGTTGACAGCTTTAAGTGCCTGATATTGTGCAGAACGGATACGCTCTTTAACATCCTTTAAAAGAGAAGAATACCCCTTCCCTGCTATTTTAACCTCTGCCGACCGGGACATGGCATTTTTCATATCTTTTCCTGCGATCCTTTATAAAAAAACGTCGTTTAAAGATACACTCTAACCCCCTCATAATCAAGGTTTTATTTAGGTTGTTTGCCGTCGATTAACATATCCCGACAAATATAATTGTCTTTTGGAAAATTTCTGGCAATTTGTCGTACGATTTGGTAGTATATTCATCTGTAAGTTAAAAATTTGCGGGTGTAACTCAGTGGTAGAGCGTCAGCTTCCCAAGCTGAAAGTCGAGAGTTCGAATCTCTTCGCCCGCTTTTAATTATAAGAAAGACACGGATTCCGCAGCGGCGGAACACTGAACTTAAGACACGGATTAACACTGATTTACACGGTAACTATTTCTTGTTATAATCTCCAAAACTATGAAGAAAAACGGATTTACACTTATTGAACTGCTTGTTGTGCTTGCTGTGATTGTCGCACTTGTCGCAATACTCGTTCCTTCGTTGGGCAAAGCAAGGCAAATCGCCTACAAAATCTACTGCCTCAATAACCTCAAACAACTCGGCATCGCTGTAAATTTATACACCCAGCAATACAAAGTTTATCCGGTCTGCGTAAACGATGTAAATGTAACATGGGAACAATTTGTCGCCAATCCGGAAATCGGCAATAAAAAGATGCTCGGCGTGCCGGCAGGACTTTGGCCATATCACAAAGAAAAAAAACTGTATGAATGTCCTATGCTTCTGCGGAAAGCAGCGCAAGTAAGTTACTGCTATGACAGCCGGGCAGGACGCGAAATACCGGCCGGTCAAACAGCTTATGCCGCACTTAAACCACTGTTTAATCCGCCGGGCGAAACCACAACCACCGACAAAAAAGATTATTACCTGCTTACGCCAGACAGAGTTAAATCACCTAAGGCTTTTGTCATCCTCTACGACCTGCCGCTCGTTGACAGCCCAGTGTCTAATGCAGCAGGCCTTTATCAAAATATCGACCCTGACGATGCAAACAGTTTCAATGACGATGTCGCGGACTCCAACGGTTATCTGTGGAACTATAATGACGAACCAGCAGAAGGGCCGCATTCCAAAGGCTTTAATATCCTGTTTGCAGATATGCACGTCAAATGGTTTAAAACGTGGAATCAAACTGAAATGACACGCAAAGCAGATTAAAAACAAACCCAGCCATAGTCCCAGCAAGTGGGATTGAAATGATGGCTGGGCTAATAATTACTGACCATCATATATTTTGCCGGTGCGGTAATCTGTCCATGCAGGTTCGAACGCCTGTAATGTTTTTTCATATTTTCTCACAGCAATAGTATCGCAGCAGAACATATCTTTTGAATCAGCATCCATAACAATTCTGATTATCGAATTTCTCAACGCCTGATTTTCAGGTTTAAATTTCAACGGCTTTTTCGTCTGCGAGTCAAGAACGTCTTTGTGAATCATTACGCCATCATCGCTCAACACCAAATGCGAACCTCGTGAACCACTGCCGGCTTCCAGCAATGCCGCAGCAGCCTTCAAATACGCAATACTCGCAAGCGATAATTGTTCAGCCTGGACAGCAGAGATAATCTCGTCAGCGTTTTTTGCCACGATGCCTTTCCTTTTTATATCCTGATAAATTTTAACCGCAGCGGCAAGAGCCTCTTTGACATCTTCCAATCTGCGTATATGGCCACCATAATTTGTCATTCTTTCCTGCAACTGGGTAATCACATCGTCGGCGGTCAAATTGAACGAGCCGGTTATCAGAGATTTTACGGATGCGATACATTTTTCCAAAGCGAGCAAATCAATATTCGCAGCAAAAACTTCCGCATCGTACGCACCTGCGATAAATTCAGCGGCTCGCTGGGCGCCGACCTGACCTGCGTTCAGTGCCGAGCCGCCAGGACGTTTAACTCCATGCGTACCCGCCATTTCGCCAATCACGAAAGTATGCTTAATGTTCGACTCCCACCATTTGTTCACGGCAAAGCCGCCGTTATTGTGCTGGGCACAGACGGAAATTTCCAATGGCTCGGTGTATAAATCTATGTCGTGCTCTTTGTAAATGTCTATCGCGGGTCTGTTCATATATTCCAGACGCTCAATCGGCAACTTCTGCATCGCGCCGGTAGCTTTTAAATAATCCAAAGCCTCCGGTTCAAGTTCTTCGATTTTAAATTCGGACATACTACTCGAACCTATCGGATTGTGCATAAAATCCATAAAGACACGTCTGCCCTTTTGGTTTTCATTGAAGACCAGCACATCTATCAGCGACGATTGAAGATTTTCAATTCGCTGCGGGTCGAACGGCCATTGATAACCTTTGAGAAATATATCAGTAGCCATTTTGCTCATCGTCGGAAAAAAATCCGTAAGGAATTCACACTCATCATTTCCATTCGCGTCGGTGCTGAAGATTCGCGGTATAACCTGCATATATGTGCCGGAAACGTTCCATCTAAATTTTGTACTCGCCAATCCAAATTGCGATTCTGTCAGATTTTCGGCAGCTAATCCAGCCTTGAACGCTACGCCGTGGATGCCTGTTTGGCCGAGTGGATAAACGCTTGTCTTGTAAAGCGTACCGGGGCCGCCTGCTGCGAGGACAAAATTTTCAGCAAGAAAAACATTTACCGCCAGATTATCGCTCGACAGTTCTTTCTTATATAAAGTAACCAATCCGACAATTCGCTCGCCTGATTTCAAAAATTCCACGGCCTCGTATCTGTCGAAAATTTCTATGCCATATCTGCGGACGATTTTTTCAAGGCACTGACTCATAAATTTGCTGGTTTTAGGCCCTGCGGATGTCGCGCGTTCATAGGGGTCGTGATCGGTTTTATAGCCGACATAAGTACCCATCGCGTTATTCGGGAACGGGACGCCCGCTTCGACGAGATTGTAAAAGCCGCGAAGTGAGCCGATTGCCTCGGCCGTGGCCAAATCATTATGGCAGCAGCCGGCGGCAGTAAGCGATTTTGCAAAACTTTCAGCGCTGTCGGCGACTTCGGGGCTTGTGCCCATTTTATAATACGTCTGCTTGTCCGAGCCACTCATTCTCGATGCGCCAAGTGGCAGGCCTGCGGTTACAACAGCGATTCGTGATGCGGAATTTTCAACTGCTTTTGCGCTGAAATATTCGTAAAGTTTTTTTGCGCAGTTCATACCGGCCGCACCTGCGCCGACAATTACAGTGTTAAATCTGTGAATTTTAACCGTTTGGTTCGCTACTTTTATTGTTTGCATTTTAAAGCCTTCTGAAATGAAATCCGCCGTCAACGTTTATTACCTGACCTGTTGAATAATCCAATCGCCCTTCAGCTACCGCACCAACCGCCTTTGCGATATCCTCCGGCAAACCCCAGCGTTTCGTCGGCAAAAGACCTTCGGCGATAAGTTTATCATATTTTTCTTTCACGACACTTGTCATATCCGTCATTATTATGCCGGGACGAATTTCAAAAACGCCGATGTTGAATTCCGCGAGTCTGTCGGCGTATAGCATCGTCATCATACTGACGCCCGCCTTGCTCAAGCAGTATTCGCCTCTTGCGGGACTGCTGGTATAAGATGACATTGACGCAGTATTGACAATGCGGAAATTTCGTTCGGGATTTTGTTTTTTCTGTTCAATCATCCAGTTGGCCACGAGCTGCGTGAGGAAATACGGGCCTTTGAGATTGATATTCATTACACGGTCAAAGCTATCCTCTGTCGCTTCGAGAATATCGACTCTCTTTGCCGGCGCGACACCTGCATTATTGACAAGCATATCGCAGCGTCCGAAATTTTTCTTCACAAATTCTACAAGCTGTTTTCTGTCCTCGGCCTTGCTGACATCGCCGCGAATAATTTTGCAGCCTTTAATTTCTGTTTGCGTTTGCTCGGCTGCGAAATCGTCCGGCTGGCCGTCTTTGAAGTCAAAATAGTTTATAACAATGTTATAGCCTAATTCAGCAAGTTCTTTAGCAACGGCTTTGCCTATGCCCCTGCTTGCGCCGGTTACTATTGCAACAGGTTTATCTTTCATTTTACACCTTTCAAAAATTCGTCAATTTCTTTTGCCGCCTTCATTCCGTCAGCAACCGCGGCGACAACGGTCGATGCACCCCTGACCAAATCACCGCCGGCGAAAACATTTTTGCGGGTAGTCGCGAAACTGTTTTTACACGTTTTTATCAGTCCGTTTTCAATTTCAACGCCCGGCAGTATTTTTTCAATTAACTCGTCCGAAGTCTGGCCAATCGCTTCTATAACAATATCCATCGGCAATTTATAAGCATTTTTTTCATCTGCGAGAGGTTTGCGTCTTCCAGATTTGTCCGGCGAAGATAATTTTGTCGGACAAACTTTGACCGCTGTCAATTTGCCGTTTTGCGATTCATAACCCAACTGATGAGTAAGCACGATAAAATGCACGCCCTGCTCCATCGCCCTGTCGCGCTCGGCAGACCAGGCGGGCATCTGTTCAAACGACCTGCGGTAAATTACATAAACATCCTCTGCGCCGAGACGTTTGGCGGTTGTCGCGGCATCCATCGCGGTATTCCCGCCGCCAATTACGGCAACTCTTTTGCCTGCAAGGTTCGGGGCTGTCGGCTGCTTTGCAAAATTTAAAAACTCCAGAGCATCGTACAAGCCATCGAGCTTTTCAGAACTTGAATTTGCGCCTTTCGGCAAACCAAGACCGACAAACGCGGCGTCGAAATTTTCTTTCATAATATCATCGAGATTAAATTTCTCATTTATTGCCGTGTTCAATCGTAAAGTCATTCTTGAATCGGGGACATCTTTGAAAATAGCCTGGATTTCCCGTTTCAACGCAATATTTTGCCTTTCGGCAGGTATGACGGATTCTATCATTCCGCCCAAATCTTTTGCTTTATCGAAAATTGTGATTTTGTGGCCGGCTTCAAGAAGCGTCGCAGCGGCGGAAAGTCCGGCGGGGCCTGCGCCGACGATTGCGATGTTTTTGCCGGTGCATTTTTCTGGTACATTGATTTTCGACCAACCGTTTTTGTTTGCCTGCTCGGCTAAATATTTTTGAATGTCCGCAATCGGCAGCGCGGCATCGCCTATGAATTTTTGCAGACAATTTCCCTGACACTGCTGCTCAACCGGACACAGCCATGCGCAAACCTCCGGCAAAATATTCGCACTGCGGATTGTCTCGTATGCGGCTTCCTCATCGCCGGCAAGAAACTGCTTTATGAACAAGGGAATATCTATTCCCGCCGGGCAGCCAAGCTGACATGTCGGCTCCTGACATTGCAAACAATTCTGCGAAAGCCTTTGCAGGTTCACTTTATCGCTCATTCTGCCGTGTTTGAAAATCGGGCCGTAAATTTTATTGTCGCGGACAACGCAGCCTGCGGTTTGGCCGTCACGCATCAATTGTGTGCACGCGCTGCATCCGACGCAGACTTTGTTTTTGTCGAGTTTGCCTTTTGTGAGAATGTCCTTTGCGAAATCGGGATACGCGAACGCCATTCGGCCTGCGCCGATGATTTTCGATTTGCCGGTTTGTTTGCTTGCGGCGGCGATGTTGCCCATAAGCTCACGCAGCCAACTATAACCTGTGCCGACAATCGCGATATCGGGAAATTCTTTTTGAATTTCGCCGGCAAGATTTATCAACCGCTCGACCCCCTGCAATGGATGATGCGGTTCTTCATACGCGCCTTTAATCGGCAGATTGAATGGCCTGCCGACGTGCGGATTATAATAAGGATTGGCTATCGTAAAATTAATCAGCCTTACTCCCCTGTCCATTAACAGCTTCACTAATTTCTTCGGCTCTGTCAAATCCGGCTTTGTATAATCATTCTCGTCAACGCCCCAGCCGTACGGGAATGGAATCGCATCGTAAAAACCAAGACGCAAACAAATTTCTATTTTGCCACCGAGTTCAGCCTTTATCTTGTCAACAACCTCAAGCAGAAATCTTGTTCTGTTTTCAAAAGACCAGCCGTATTTGCCGGCTCTGTTTCTGCTTGCCAAAATCTCATTAATTAAATAACCGTGGCAGGATTTAATATCAACCGCGTCAAAACCCGCTTCATAGGCAAGTCGGGCGGCTTTGACATAAGCAAGCTGAAGATTATCAAGGTATTCATCAGTTACGATATTATCATCTGTAACCTTGCTCTGTTTGTTCGTATTAGGTTTTGGTTCCGGAACAAGCGCATCACGATACGGGTCTCTTTGTAGAATCAGCGGATTTGCGGTGCCCGTCGGTTTGCTGTATCTGCCTGAATGGGTCAACTGCGCGACGATTACAGGATTATGGTTTTGCCCCATACTTTGCTTTGCGGAATCGCGCATCATTTTGACCATCTGCACGAAATCGTCTTTGCTTTGTTCGTTGAGCCAAAGCTGTCTGGGGTTCGCTCTGCCTTCGGGGACAACCGCTATCGCTTCTGCCCACAACAGGCCTGCGCCGCCGGCAGCAAATCTTTTGTATCGTCGCATCGTAAGTTCAGACGGTCGGCCAAGCGAATCGCCGTCCGCGCCTTCCATCGGGTGAACGGCCAGCGAATTGGGAATCAATAAACCGCCCGCCTTGACAGGTTCTGCCAAAATTGAAACATCTTCTGTCGCATCAATATTACAGCCGATTTGGCCGCATAAAGATTTGAAACCATTAACGTCTGTAAGTTTAAATTTCCAGTCATTCATACGTTTAAGTCTAAACACAGGAAGCGATTATGTCTTTGCGTAAACGGTAAATTTGGATTTGCGTTTTAGGCATTTTTCTTGATTTTTACTATAACCATTGATATAATAACATATTATGAAAAGTGAAAATATCAATAAAATTACACTTCCAGACAACGGCATAATCGTTCAGAGCAGAATTAACCGGCCTGACAGCGGACATAACTTCCACAGCCATAACTATTTAAGCATACTTTTTGTCGTATCGGGACATGGCATTCTACAACTGGCGGACAAAAACTACGACCTGAAGCCTGACACAATCGTTGCGCTCAATGCGGGACTTTTACATAAATTTTCAGACAAACCAAAAAAGCAAATGACCGTGTTCTCGATTTATTTCGATGTCGCTCAAACCGGCGCTAACAAATATATCGTCGATTATCTCTTTAGTTCGAACGAGCCGTTTGTGCTGCCTTTTTATTACGCCGAGCAGACGAGGAAAAATTTAAGGCAGATGCTCTATGAACAACTGAAAAAACCGCCCGGCTACAAACTCGGTATAAATCATATTTTTAACATCACCCTGCTGAATATATACCGAGCGAAACTTGTTTTTTCGCAAAATACCGATTTACACACAAACAACAACAACGCCAGAGTTCAGGCCGCCCTTGAGTATATCGCAGCCAATTCACACGAACAGTTTTCACTGAATGATGCCGCAAAAATGGCCGGCGTTTCCCATAGGCAATTTACAAAACTATGCAGAATCCAGGCCGGCAAAAGTTTTGTCAAATTTCTCAACCAGAAAAGATGCGAAAAAGCAAGAAAACTAATAATCGGTACGGATGCATCTATCGCGTCAATCGCTTTTGAAGCAGGTTATGAGGATTTATCGACATTTTATCGGGCATTTAAAAGCATTTACAAGGCAACGCCTTTGTCGTTGAAAAACAAGGCAACTGAACATTAAAATGCTAAATTTTTTGTATTTTTTTTCAATTTTGTTATTATATTTGGAATTGAATACCGATTTACAAGGTAAGCATAATATTTAAGGATTATTACATTGCGAAGAATTATAGTTCATGAAGGCGCAGAGCAGCTAACCTACGAAATACGCGAAATCGTGGCCGTTGCGCAGCAACTTGCCAAACTCGGCGTAAATATCACCTGGGAAAATATTGGCGACCCTATCCAGAAAGGCGAAAAACTGCCGGCGTGGATAAAAGAAATCGTTACCAAACTCGTCAGCGAAGACCGAACCTACGGCTATGTTGAAACTGCGGGCGTATTGGCGACCAGAGAGTTTCTGGCCAATCAGGTCAACCAGCGAGGCGGATGCCAAATCACCAGCAACGATATCGTTTTATTCAACGGACTCGGCGATGCTGTCGCAAAAATTTTCGGATTCCTTAAACGCGAAGCTCGCGTAATCGGCCCGTCGCCGGCGTATTCGACGCACTCATCGGCTGAAGCGGCTCATTCAGGTTATGAACATCTGACTTATTCGCTTGACCCGCACAATAAATGGATGCCGGATTTACATGATTTGGAAAATAAAGTTAAATACAACGATTCCATCGCGGGAATACTGTTAATCAATCCCGACAACCCGACAGGCGCGGTTTATCCGCCTGATGTACTCAAGAAAATGGTGGACATCGCACACCGTTATAAATTGTTTATCGTCTGTGACGAGATTTATATCAGTCTTGTATATAATGGCAGCCAGACTTTGCACCTTAGCCAGGTAATCGACAATGTGCCGGGTATCGCACTGCGTGGCATATCAAAAGAATATCCATGGCCGGGCGCTCGCTGCGGCTGGATTGAGATTTTCAATCAGGATAAATTTCCGATGTTCCGCCGATATATCAAGAGTATTATCAACGCCAAGATGCTTGAGGTTTGCTCGACGAGTCTGCCGCAGTTTTCTATCCCGCTTGTTATGGGAGACAGCCGATACGAGGATCATGTGAAGCAGAGAAGCCTTATGTACGGCAGGCGAGCACAGGAAGCGGCGGATATCTTATCGAAGGTTAAGGGAGTTACAGTTGTCAAACCACAGGGCGCTTTTTATATGACAATCCTGTTCGATGATAATTCGCTCAAAAGCAGTCAGACACTGCCAATAAAGAATCCCGATGCAAAGAAATTTGTCGAAGACAAAGTGCATGGCGTTGAAGTTGACAAGCGGTTTGTTTATTATCTGCTGGGAGCAACCGGCATTTGTGTAGTTCCGCTGACGGGGTTCTGCTGCAACCTTAAAGGCTTCCGCGTAACACTGCTGGAAAGCGACGACGAAAAACGGCTGTGGACGTGGCAGACAATTGCTGAAAGCATTAAGGCATATTTAAACTCTTAATGGAACATCCAAAATTCATTTTGGCAACTTTAGAGTTCAGCCAACCAGTTTGTGGCAAATATAGCCAAATCTTTTATATCAACAATACCGTCAGATGACGGAATTGGTGCAATATCGGCGTTATACATTCCTCTTTGCAGCCATTGATTGGCGAATTCATAAAGCTGGTTGTAATCGCCCTGCCAGTTCTCGGCAAAATCTGCGAAATCCAGAAAGTTCACAATGCCATCGCCGCCGTCCGGTGCGGTATCGAAAGACAGTTTTGTAAGCATCCATTGTTTGGCAAAGTAAGAATAATCAATAAAATCTACGCCGTCAGGACATGCAACATCACCAATCAAAACCGGCTCCCACTGGAATTTCGGATAATCTGTACTATCGCAAATCCGCCAGATATTCACAAAATCCCAATTGACATTTTTATATGTCGAGGCAGTTTTCATCTGTACCGTAGTAAGGCCGGTGCCGCCAAAACTCGATTGCCTGCCGCTGGTTTCCACATCCCAAAAAGAATTAATTGTTTCGCCGTCAGGCTCTGAAAAATCCAGGCCAACCAGGCCGCCGACATTTGAGGAACCATTTACTGCACCAGTCGAATAACAATTTTCTATTATAGCGACCACAGAGGACGATGCATTTGTTCCGCAAAGACCGCCGACCTGTGAATCGCCGGTAACGTTCGCGTTTGAATAACAATTTACAACATTTTTTGAGTTATCTCCGACAAGACCGCCGGCACTTTTATTCGCAAATGAGCCGCCATCTCTGCCTAAAACACTGCCTTTCGAAAGACATTCCGAAATCTGACCATAATTGTCGCCGGAAAGTCCGCCAACATAATTATCCGCAATAACATTGACATTAGCCAAACACTGAATTATTTCGCCATCCGACTGATTTGTGGCCACAAGTCCGCCGACATTTCGAATACCGGTTACTTCAATATTATCTGCATAACAAAGAGACAGCCTGCCATAATTATAACCCACTACTCCACCAATATATTGATTGCCTTTTATCGAAGAACCGGAAACGCTGCATCCGGTAACATTGGCATCTACAACACGACAAGCCAGAATACCTGCGCCGTTTCCTGAACCAATATCAATTTGTGCATTCATTAAGTGGACATTAATAATAAGTCCGCCATCATCGATGTAGCCGAAAAGCCCAACGTTGCTTGCCGCTTTAATATAAGTAAAATTATATATAGTGCAACCATTGCCATCGAAAACACCTGTAAATGGATACCTGTAATCCGGTGCAATGATATTATATTTATCTGGCGCAAAGACAGACATATCTATATCCGCTGTCATTCTGAAATATGACGCCCAATCTTCGGAATTGGCGCCAATGGCGTTCATATCCTGCGGGGTTGCGATACGATATGGGTCTTCCGGAGTACCTGTTCCGCCGGAGTATTTTTGCACAGCAGAAGAAACAACATTAATCGTATAATCCTCCGTTTCGCCGTACAGAACCGAACCACAAGGAGCAAGGGCATCTTCCGAAGTATCGACAATGCGCACTCTCATAGTTGTATCGCCGGCAACTGCGTCCGCAGGAGGCGTAATCGATGCGGTGTATGGCCCGGCAGGAGCGCCGGCAGTCGTGATAGTTTCGCCGATATCGTCGAAATCATTGTCGTGATTCCAGTCTATCCAAATGCCGCACTGGTCGTTCTCATAAGGCTTGCCATTCGTTACTGTAATCGGATAACTTGTGCCAATATTCATCGACGTTGAGAGACTTGTATAATCAGCGTAGCCAGTCGAACCGGTAGAGTTGTCAATAGAGCCGACAACAACACGGCTTATATATTCATAGTCTGTCAAATAAGCCAGTGCGGAACAGTAATCAATGCCGCTGTCATAATACAATTTAATCCACCAGTAGTCGATGTAGCTTGTATAGCTATAATAATCTTTCCCCCGCAGTCCCCACGCTTGCGCAAGAGGCTGACCATTGAAAGTTGAAATGCCGGTAACAGTACGATTGACAGATGAAAATAAATTTTCCTCTAAATTATGGGTTATCGAACCAGTTTCATTTTCCAAATCAATGTCCACTTTACCCTGCACCACTACCTGATAATGCAAATCAATGCTTGTAACGGTATAAGGGTACGGAAAGCCATTATAATTGATATAGCTGTATTTCCATGTAGAGCGAAGATATACATCCATCCCTTCATCGGCATATTCACAAGCTATCTCGGATGCCGACTGCGAGGAATTCAGGCCAAGGAGCGGCTCAACCAAAAGAAACTCGCGGAGTATTCTTATCTGCGCTCCGTTATCGGCAAGCTGATTCGCAAGCTCCGCTAAAATCTGTAAACGTACAGAGCCGTTGTCGAAATATTCAATTTCGCTGCCGGGAGCCAACGGCAAAGCTTCAATATCTTCAAGTGAAAATGTTTGGGAAGGAACAATTTGCACTTCTACATATTCAGTATTCTTCACACTCTCCTGCGCAAAGAGAAATGAACATGAGCACACAATCAATAATGACACATACGCTAAATAACACCTTCTCATTCCTATACCTCCTAAATACTAAATTATAATTATACAAATTGCCCTTTTTTGTGTCCAGAAAAAAAAGAGGGTAAAAAAAAGCTGGAAAAATCGAATAATATTTGTAGAATCTGCTGTTTCTATTAAATCTGGTTCCCCGCTCGTGCGGGAATGACGCATACAGAAAAGTATGGAAACTTGTAATGAAATTTATACTAATTGATAAAATAGTTAAAATAGAAGCCGGTAAAGAGATACAGACGGTCAAGAATGTATCCCTGTCGGAAGAGTACCTGAGCGACCATTTCCCCATTTTTCCGGTGCTGCCGGGCGTTTTTCTGCTGCAAGGGCTGGTTGAATCGGCCTGCTGGCTTGTTCGGCACAGCGAAAACTTTGCGCATAGTATGGTATTGCTAACTCAAGCAAAAAATGTAAAATACAAAAGCTTTGCCGCTCCGGGGATGAATATCCAATATACCGTAACGGCTAAAAGCATCGAAGAAAACCTAAGCTCGTTTTTGGGAGTTGGAGTCTGCAATGACGGTCAGGCTATCGTCGAAGCAAGATTCAGTCTGCGGCATTTTAACCTCGCAGAACGCGACCATAAACTTGCTCTCGAAGATTCGCATATTATTGAAAAATTGAAAGAACGTTATAAACTCTTAACAAGATAGTAATTTAGGATTTAATTTTTTTACGGAGGCCAATAATGGCAATGACACGGGATGAAATTTTTAAGCAAATACAAGTAGTGCTGGTTGATGCTCTTGGAGTTGACGAAGAAGAAGTTACACCAGAAGCAAAGCTGATGGGCGACCTCGGCGCAGAGAGCATCGATTTTCTTGATATAGTATTCCGTATGGAAAAGGCCTTCAGTTTAAAAATACCGCGCGAGGAACTTTTCCCGGCTGAAAATATTATTACCAATAAAGATTATGTCAGCAACGGCAAACTCACTCATCTGGGTATTGAAGAGTTGAGGAAAAGTATGCCGCATACCGATTTCACGGATTTTGTCGATGACCCATCGATAAGCAAAATCGGCGATTTGTTCACAGTTGACGTATTGGTTAATTTCGTTGAAGGCAAACTAAAATAAAAAAGGAAATCAAAAATTAAAATGCAAAATTAATGATTCGGCCTTGCGGCCAAGGCTTTAATATAAGAACCTATCCCGCAGGGATTCCTTAATTTTGATTTTTAAACTTTAATTTTTAAACTAAACTATGCGTTGGATATGGATTGACAAATTTATTGAGTTTAACAGCGGCCAAAATGCTGTAGCCATAAAAAATGTAACTATGGCAGAGGAGCATCTGCACGATAATTTTCCGGGATTTCCGATTATGCCGGAGTGCCTGATGATTGAATCAATGGCGCAGACGGCGGGAATTCTTGTCGGACAGGCAAGAAATTTCAAAGAAAAGGTAATTCTCGCAAAAATCAGTAAGGCGGTATTCTTTAATTTCGTTCGCCCCGGCGACACACTCAAGATTCACGCAAAAATAGAATCCATCGCACCGGAAGCGGCATCGACGTCAGGCAAAATCACCTGCGGCGAGGAGCTAATCGCTGAAATCGATTTGATGTTCAGTCATATCGACCAGAATCTTGCAGGCAAACAATTCCCCGAAGAAAATTTCGTATTCACGGATTTGTTCGCGGTTGTTTTGAGGGCATCGGGGATTGATGCACCAGCCTGGGGAGCAGCGAAATGACGGTTTGCGTTACAGGACTCGGAGCCGCAACTTGTCTGGGCTTGAGCTATAAAGATTTGTGGGCGGGCCTTTGCAGCGGCAAAAGCGGTATCAGCAGAATCACATCGTTCGACCCGTCAAGCTTCAAATGCCAAATCGCCGGTCAAATTCCGGATTTCAGCATTCGCGATTATGTGCCAAAATCAGTTCGCAAGACAACGAAGTTAATGTCTCGCGATATTGAAATCGCAATTATCGCGGCAAACGAAGCATTCAAAGACGCAGGACTAAAAACAAAAGCGTTCGACGACGAACAGAGTATTACAATTAACCCGAAACGCAGTGCGATTATTCTCGGCGCAAATTCGATTAGTTGCGACCTTCTCGAAATCTCGCCGTCAATCGCCAAAGGCGTTGTTGACGGAAAATTCGATATACGAAAATGGGGAACCGACAGCATCGAAACAGTAACTCCCCTTTGGCTATTGAAATACTTACCAAATATGCTGGCCTGTCATATCGGAATCATTCACGATCTTCAGGGGCCGAGCAATACTATAACCTGTGCGGAAAGCGCAGGACTTTTAGCCATCGGCGAAGCGTATCAAATTATCGCACGCGGCGATGCGGAGCTGGCACTTGCCGGCGGCGGCGAATCAAAAGTAAATCCAATCGTACACATGAGACAATCGCTGCTCAAACGCGCTAATGACGATTCCAATGACAATCCGACAGAAGCGTGTCGGCCGTTCGACCAAAACGCAAAAGGCTGCATATTCGGCGAGGCGGCGGGCTGTGTTGTGCTGGAAGATTTGGACAGAGCGAAAAATCACAACGCGAAAATTTATGCACAAATTGCCGGCATCGGCCAAAGTTGTAGCATCAATACAAAATATGAAGCACTCGAGCCGGACGGCAAAGGCGTTCAATACGCAATCGAAGCGGCACTTGCCGACGCGAAGATTAAGCCGGAACAAATCGATTTAATTATTCCGCACGGAACCGGTGTTGTCGCTGATGATATCGCAGAAGCGACAGGTATTCGCAACGCTCTGGGAACTGTCGGCGAAAAAATTCCTGTATTTCCAACAAAAAGCATGGTAAGCAACAGCGGCTCCGGAGCAGGCGCAGTCGATTTTATCGTAGCGTGCTGTGCGATTAACGACGGTATAATACCGGCGGCCAAAAACTGCACAACCGTAAATAAAGAATGTAAACTGAATATCGTCAAAGAACAGATTAAAAAGAAAATCAATTACGTTCTTTGCACTGCTTATACTTATGGCGGACAGACGGCCGCTGTGATACTTAAAAATGAAAATTAAACGTTGTGAAGCGTATCTCGTGAAGCGTGAAGCGAAATGAATGATAAAACAAAAAATCGTGTTGTGATAACTGGAATGGGAATCGTATGTCCGCTGGGGCACAGTGTCGCCGAGATGTGGGACGGGATTCTGAACGTTCGCAGCGGAATGGATAAGACTACCATCTTCGACGCATCGACATATCCGACAAAATTCTGCGCGGAAGTAAAAAATTACGACTTCACAAAATACACCAAACATCCCGAACTGCACAGCAAAGGCAACCGCCACAGCAAATTCGCACTCGGTGCAGTAAACGAAGCGTGTAAGCAGGCGAAAATCGATATCGAAACAGACAGCCCGACTGACGGCATTGACCGCAGGAGAATGGGCATTTATCTGGGCGCAGGAGAAGGGCCGGTTGATACAGATATATTCTTCAATTCCATCGTACAGGGCTGGAACGAATCGACCAACACGATGGATTGGAGCAAATGGCACGAATATTCTGCCGGCAAAATGCAGCCAAGTTTTGAACTTGAACAGGAACCGAATATGCCGGCGGCGCACATTTCAATTTATACCGGCGCACGCGGACCGGTCAGAAGCTGCCTGACGGCTTGTGCGGCAAGCACGCAGGCTACCGGCGAAGCGTTCAGAATTTTGCAATCAGGTTACGCTGATATAATGATTGCCGGCGGCGCTCATTCCATGATTCATCCGTTGGGGATTATGGGATTCAACAGACTGACCGCCCTTTCGACAAGAAATGACAGCCCGACAACCGCATCCCGGCCATTCACTGAAAGCAGAGACGGATTTGTAATCGGCGAAGGCGCTGCGATTGTTATTCTCGAAACGCTCGAATCCGCAAAAAAACGCGGAGTTGAAATTCTGGCCGAAGTCATCGGCTACGGCAGCAGCAGCGATGCTTTCCGTGTTACAGATATGCACGAAGATGCTCGTGGAGCAGTCGGGGCAATTGAATCGGCACTAAAAGACGCCAATCTGACGAATAAAGACATCGATTATGTAAGCACGCACGGGACAAGCACATCGGAAAATGATTCCATTGAAACGCGGGCATTGAAAACGGTCTTTAAGGAAGAGGCGAAAAACACGCCTGTCAGCAGTATCAAGAGTATGATGGGGCATTTAATCGGCGCGGCCGGTGCGGCGGAACTGATTAGCTGTGTTTTGGCTATGCGGGACGGTGTTTTGCCGCCGACGACTAACTATAACGACCCTGACCCGGAACTCGACCTCGATTATGTGCCGAATAAGCCGAGGAAAGCCGAAATAAATATCGCAATGAAAGAATCTTTTGGCTTTGGCGGCCAGAATAATGTTGTTATAATAAGACGGTACGAAAATTAACCAAAATTAATTCCAATTGATCGGTTCTCTTATGATTGACATTAAACTAATCCGTGAAAATCCAGAGCCGTTTAAAACAGCCTGCAAAGCAAAAAATTTCTACGTCGATATCGACAGACTCCTTCAACTTGACGGCGATATCCGCAAAGCAAAGACACGCCTTCAGGAAATATCAACTGACAAAAATACGCTCGGCAAATCTATTCCAAAACTTGCCGGCGATGAAAAACAAAATCTGCTGAACAAACTCGCAGAATATAAAAACGAAGAAGCATCTCTTAACGACCAGATAAAGAAATTTCAACCGGAGTATGACGAATTGATGCTTCAGGTTCCACAGCCTGCTGATGACGATGTACCGTTTGGCAAAGATGACACAGAGAATGTCGAAATCGCAAAATGGGGCGAGATTCGTCAATTTGATTTCGAGCCGAAAGACCATATCCAGCTGGGCATGGCGTTGGATATTATAGACGTTGAAAGAGCCGTGCGTATTGCCGGCACAAGAAATTATTTCCTCAAAGGCGCAGGCGCAATGCTGCATTGGGCAATCCTCCGTTTCTGCGTCGATTATATGGTCAGCAAAGGTTACACTCCTTTTTCGGTGCCGATGCTGATGAAAAATGAAGCGATGGCAGGAACTGGTTATTATCCCGGCTCTGAAGAGCAGACATACCGTCTGGAACGCGATGAATTAAATCTTGCCGGTACTGCTGAAGTTCCGTTGACGGCTTATCACATGGGAGAGCTTCTGCCGCAGGAAAAACTGCCGCAAAAATTCGTCGGCTTGAGTACCTGCTACCGCAGAGAAGCCGGCGCAGCGGGCAAAGATACCTACGGCTTGTACAGAATCCACCAGTTCGATAAAGTCGAGCAGGTTGTGATTTGCACAAACGACCCTGCCGAAAGCGCGAAATATCACGAGGAAATCAGGACGAACTCCGAAGGCGTTATGCAGGCGATGGGAATTCCTTACCGCGTTGTAAAAGTCTGCACAGGCGACTTGGGCAGAGGTCAGGCAAAGAAATACGATATCGAAGCGTGGATGCCGTCGAGAAAAGGCTATGGCGAGACGCACAGCGCAAGCAAATTTTTCGATTTTCAGGCAAGAAGACTTAATCTGCGTTACAAAGACAACCAAACGAAGAAAAATATGTTCTGCCATACGCTGAACAATACAGTTATCGCGTCGCCGAGAGTTTTGATTCCTGTTCTTGAACTCAATCAGAACGCCGACGGCTCAATTACGGTACCTGCTTGTTTACGGCCGTATATGGGTGGAATGGAACGCATTACAAAGTAATTCAAAAATCAAAAATTAAAATGCAAAATTGAGGAATCTCTCTGCGAGAGATGCTTCTTTGATGGATGAGATTCAACAGAAAATTGACGATTTCAAAAAGTCTCTTGAATCGCCGTCGCCATTAAAAGAAACATTCCTTTACTGCCCTGCCGTTTTACCAGTTGTTGGTTTACTGTGCGGACTGGCTGTACAATTCTATTTTAATATGCCGTCTTTTATATATTTCGCAGTTTTAGTTATTGCAATAATTCTATATCTTGGCAGACACACAGGTCTGCCCCTACGTAACAATCCATATCTGATTCTTATTTGCGTTTTTTTGTGTTTCTGCTGCCTTGGCGCAATCAGATTGACAAAATTTAATATGCTGGCAAAAAATGACATACGCAATGTTATAAAAGAACCGACATTCGCACACCTCAAAGGCCAAATCATCTCAAAACCTGTAATTGTGGAAAATAACGACTGGCACTTCGCGAAATTTTATCCGTCACTGACATACACAACCTTTCTTGCAGATGTTACAGATATAAAAACCGAAACCGGCTGGGCAAAAGTAACCGGCAAGATTAAATTTTATACCAACGAACCAACGAACCGATTAAATATCGGTGATAAATTCCAGACGTTTTGCAGATTCGAGGAATTTTCCCCGCCTGACAATCCGGGACAATTCAATGTGCAAAATTATATGATGCGAAATGGCATTTTCCTCTGCGCATCGGTAAAATCAGTCAATTCTATTGCGGTATATGAAAAACAAAACATAAAATCCGGCCTTGGTATAAAATCAAAACTTAATTCGCTTGCGTCCGCATGGCTCAACGACAACCCCGAAGACCAACGGGCGAATCTGGTCGAAGCACTTGTGCTCGGAAGCAGAACGAAAATAGACAGAAAATTATACGGCGATTTTATAAACACAGGCCTTGTTCATCTGGTGTGCATTTCAGGTCTTAATGTCGGCATCTTCGCAGCAGTCGCGGGGTGGATTTCCAAAAGAGCCGGCCTGCTGCACAAAGGCAGAGCTATCGCGTGCATTGTCTCGATAACAGTTTTTCTTCTCGTCGTGCCGGCACAGTCGCCGATTCTGCGAGCTGGGATTATGTTCATAATTTTTTATCTTGCCAGACTGATTAACCGCAATTCGTTTTCCATTAATAATCTGGCGATTTCCGCATTGGTACTTTTGCTTATCAGACCGATGGATTTCTTAACGCCGAGCTTTCAATTATCCTTTATGGCAGTATTGGGAATACTGCTTTTTTATGAGCCAATTGATAATTTCTTCAAACCTGTGCGAATTTCCCCCTGGCTCAAATGGTTGCTTAGTCTGCTTTCGGTGGGTTTTGCGGCGTGGATTGCCGTTGCGCCGATTATCGCGTTTCACTATTATCAGCTTCAGCTATTCGCTCCCATCTGGACGGTGCCTGCTTCAATCCCGACAACTTTTATGATTGTGCTTGGAACATTTAAAATCATCATCACTCCCCTGCTGCCGAGTGTCGGGATTATTATTGGATACGTTCTGAATTTTTCCGCGGCGGTGCTTTCATATCTTGTTACGGTTTTTGCCAAAGTGCCTTTTTCAAATATCACCATCGGCGGCATTTCGATTAGTTTTATTTTCGCTTTTTACGCACTTCTTTTTTTATGGAAATTCTTGCCGCATAAAAAATTTATTTATCCTTCAGCTATGATAATTTTGGTAACGGCGGCGGTTATTTTTGTTAATCATTTAAAAAAACAAAATCAATTGCAGATAGCCGTTTTATCTGTCGGCCACGGCCAATGCTGCATACTCACTCCGTCGGACAGCAGCAGTATTATTATCGACGCAGGGTCGATAACGAAAGCCAATCTCGGTGAAAAAATTATAAATCCATATTTAAATTATTCGGCAATCAGCAAAATTGATTCGGTATTCATCAGCCACGATGACATTGACCATTTCAACGGCCTGCCCGAAATATCCGGCAAACGCCCTTTTGCCAATGTTTATACAACAAATCAATTAATCAGCAGCACTTCAAATACGGCGATTGAGTTACAACACATTTACAATCTCATGCCCACTCCGGAGAAAATTCAGTATGGCAATTTTGCAATCACACGATTGTGGCCGAAGGATATTGATACGGATTTATCTGACAATGAATCGTCTCTTGTTCTTTTGGCTGAATATCACGGCAGAAAGATCCTGTTTTGCTCGGACATTACAGCAGATGTGCAAAATCAGATTATGACATCATATCCGCAGCTTGATATCGATGTATTAATCACTCCCCACCATGGCTCGGCAAGAACTACGGACAATAATTTTATCAGCTTTTTCAAACCTGAATATTTGATTACAAGTTCCGGAGATACCGATTTTGGCAGGACAAGCGCAGCAATACGAGATTTTAAAAACAGTTTCTATACGTTTGCGGATGGGTCTGTTTTTGTTAAGATTGATTCTAAAGGAACAATCAAACTTAGTTCTCTGAAAAAACCAGAATAGGATAAAATATAAACGGCAGCAGACAAAGGCCAATACCAAATAATATTCCCCTGCCGTAGGCTTCAGCAATGCCGATTGAAAAATAAAACATAAACGCAAGATATACGAACGGTATGCCGCCAAGCAGAACAGCCGCAAGTCCCCATACACCTGATTTGTCACCTGTTTCAGCCAGTGTCCACTCGTGAAATACAGGAATCATCGCAGCCCACGGAGACTCGCCTGCCCGATGAAATACAACAGCTTTTGAAAGTCTGGAAGCCGCAAATAAAACAAGTAAAACAACCAAAGATTTTTTCAGTTTGACAATTATTTTGTACGCCAAAGAACTTCCAAAACTTGAAGTAATCTGTCTGCATTCGGAAGACTCAAAACGTATCGGCGAATCGCCTCTCGTATAGAAATTCAGCCCTATGATTTCAAATTTATCAGATTTTTGTGAAATAATTGTAACAATGTTTATGGCCTGATTCAATTGCTGGCTGTGGCCAAACATAAAAAAATTACCTTGCGGTTCCTGCACAGACAGACTGTTTGAAAGCATATAATTTGAATTCCAATTGCTTTTGAAAGTGTCAATTAAAGGCTTGAGCACTGTGTTTGAGTCCTGCTGCTGAAGCTCTTGTGTCAGCATCGGAGAAATTTCGTTAACATCGCCTTTGGACATCGTATCTATAAACCTGCTTGCGAAAACCTCGGCCAACTTAACCTGTTGTTTGGAAGCTGCCTTTTTTTTCTCCACTGAACCTATTTTTATATTAGCAACTATTCCAAAAACAATAATTAATATTGACATTACTATCAGCGCAGCTATCGGCAAATCAGTTTCTGTTTTTTTCACCTTCGTTTTTTGGGGCCTAATGCCAATTCGTTCGCCGGGGTCTGTCTTATTTTCAATTTCTTTTTGCACTATTGTTTGTTGTAATTCCGGCGGAAGATCAACAGGTTTTGCCTGTTTTTCCATCGCTAACAGACTTTGAACGTCATCAACAGGCTGCGGTATTGGTTGCGGCACCTGCGGCTGCGGAGCGGCAGGCTGTACGGCGTCAACAGTAAGAGGATTTTTACAATTCGGACATCTGACACGTTTGCCGGCGTATTCAGACGACACAGCTATTTTTTTATTGCATAACGGACAATAAACTTTGATTAGATTCTTCGGCCGTTCTTCTTGTGAAATTTTTTGAGTTGAAACGCTTACGGAAGCGCTGCATTTGGGACAGCGAACATTTCTCCCAGCGTATTTATCATCTACCGCTTTTTTTAAACCGCACGAACTACACTCAAATGCTACCACTTTTCCCTCCGGCTGTAAAAAGACAGAGGAATTATAGCGTAATGTGGATTAAAAGGCAATAGATTTCTGATATGTGTACTAAATTATATTGTTACGGAACCAAAAAGATATCTTTATCGCCGGTTGGCGTTTCTGTGCCGTTATAAGTATCGCGTCCCTGAAGTGTGAAGATGTCGTCGTTGTCGTTAAAAACTCGCTGCGATGTAAATTTGACGCTTCCATCGCTGAACATAATGTTCTGGCCTCTGCCGCGGTGACTTTTGCTGTTTGCCCTCCGCAATTTTTCATTCAACTGCACAGGATTAAATTCCGCGTTTGACATATTTTTGGGGCATTTTACGCACGTCTCGAATATCGGATTGGCGTCCGACATCAAAGGCGACGATAAACTCGGCATTCTGGCATTGTTCATATCGCTAATCAATTTAAAGCTGTATGTGATGTAGCGTCTGTCGGGAAAATCAGGAAGCGACTGAATCTGTTCCGTTTCGAGTACAGGCAGACTTTTATTGCGATTGCCGGGACAGATGAAAGATTTGGGATTTACATAATTGCGTTTTACGAGGAGCCAGACGTGGCGGGTGTTGGATTGGTTTTGGGGTTGCGTTGAGCCGACCTTCCACCAGGGATTGCCTGCGCGTGTCTGTACTGCGGGTAAAAAGCCCTGATTATCGCCGGCGTATTGCGCAACACTTTTTGAAACACTGTTGAGGTTCGCCTGGCAAGCAGTCTGCCATGCCTGCGCACGCATTTGTCTTGTTATAGGAACGAAAAGACCGGAAAGTATAACAATCGCGGCGGCAACCGATATCGCTTCAGAAAAACTCCGCCAAAAACTCGGACGCTTTGTAACGATTTTTTCGCTTTCATTCGCCAGCAATTGGCCAAGTTTATTCGCAGATGAGGCATTGACGGATTGATGATTGTAAAGTTTTTCAAGTGTTTGTTCTACGAGATGATCGGGGCAAGATTGTTGTGTGTGAGTGTCGAGCTGCTCAAGAGCAGACAATGAATGATGCAGCTTGTCGTAAAACTCACGCGCACCGCAATCCGTCAGCAAAAGTTTTTTGGCAGTATCCGACTCATCCTGATTGGCACATTCAAAATAATAATCGAGCAGTATATCCTGCTGCTGTTTACTAAGTGTTTTCATTTACTAATTCTCATTCGAAGTGGACAACTTCCATTTTTTGGTAAAATATACTATCGCTGTATGCAGTCGGCTCTTGACCGTTCCTATTGGTATACTCAAAATGTCCGCCATTTGTTTGTAAGAAAATTGCTCAAAATACGATAAAATTAAAATTTCTCGCAGATTTTCCGGCATTTCCGATATTATTTTCCGTACATTTTCAGCTTGTTCTGTTTTTGCGGCTTCATCATAAGGCGTTATTTCATAAGAAGTTAAAGAGTTTACAACATCATCAACGCTTAAATCGGCTGAATCGCTCATTGCTCCGATGGACACGGTGTCGTGCCGCTGCTGTTTGCGGAGAGCGTCGCGAGCCTTATTGGCGGCAATTGTGAAAAGCCATGGCCGCAACGGCTTGTCTTTTTCAAAAGTATGCCGGCTGCGATAAAGCTGTAAAAATGTTTCCTGAAATGTCTCTTCGACAAGCTGCTGCTGATTCAAAAATCGTCTCAAAAATGCGTAAAGCGGGTCTTTATAGCGTTTTACGATTTCCTGAAATGCATCCTTGTCGCCGGAAATATACCTGCGGAGCAACTCCTGCTCATCAACGCTATTATTATTATGTTCCGCCGTTTTTTCCATTCACGAATCATTATAATGTCAAAACGTGAAAAGTAAAAGACAAAAAAGCACCTCTAATTATACTCCTGCCGATTCGGCGTGATAACTGCTGCGGGTAAACGGCGACGACATAACCCAGCTAAAGCCGAGCTTTTTCGCATAATCCGCCCAATGCGCAAACTTATCTGGATGAACATATTCGACAACATCGAGCGATGTTTTCGAAGGCCGAAGATATTGGCCAATCGCGAGCCTGTCGCAATTTACACTTCGCAAATCCTTTAATACCTGCTCAATTTCTTCATCTTTTTCGCCGAGTCCGAGCATAATCGATGATTTCGTCGGACAATCAGGCCATTTATTTTTCGCTTCCTGTAAAAGATTTAAAGATTCCCGATAATTCGCGCCGCTGCGAGCAATTGAATAAAGCCTCGGCATAGTTTCAACGTTATGGCCGAACACAAAAGGTAAAGCATCTGCCAAAACATCAAGAGCTTTTTGCCGACAGTTTTTGAAGTCCGGCACAAGAAGCTCAAATTTCACCTCGCTGTCCATATCGCGAACAGCTTTCATAACATCTACAAAATGTCCAGCCCCACCATCCGGCAAATCATCTCTTGTTACACTTGTTATCACTAAATATTTTATTTTAAGTTCTTTCGCAAGCTCGGCAACTCTTTGCGGCTCGGTCGCATCCGGCGGTAAAGGTTTGCCTTTTATTACCGAGCAGAATTTACAATTTCGTGTGCATATATTGCCGAGAATCAGAACCGTGGCCGTGCCTTTTGACCAGCATTCGCCCTGATTGGGACAATTTGCGTTGGTGCAGATGGTTTCTATGCCAAGCTGTTTGATTGTCGAACTTGTGCTGTTAAAGCAGTTTCCGGCCGGCATAGGCCTTTTGAGCCATTCCGGCAAACGTCGTTTGATTTTGTCAGTCATTATTAGCAGTCTTTCGGCTTGAGCTGTCAAGTATTCCTTGACAACTGAAATTTAACTATAATTCTATTCACCTAAATATTTCAAAAGAATTGTTTTAAGTATTTTTTTTGATTCTTCAATGTCGATTTTTCTGCCAAGTTCTTTTTCAGCGGACGTCATTGTAACATTATCCAAACCACAGGGAACAATGAAATCAAAAATGCTTAAATCATTGCTGATATTTATCGCAATGCCGTGGAATGTAACCCATTTTTTTATCTGCACGCCGATTGACGCTATTTTCTTTTCGCCAACCCACAGGCCAGGGAAACCCTTTTTTGTTTCGCTCTTTACGCCAAGTGCTGCGAGAAATTCAATTCCATTTTTTTCAAGCAGATGGACATAGTCGCTTACGCCGAGGTTATGGTGCTTTAAATTTATAATCGGATAAATGACAAGCTGGCCGGGGTTGTGGGCTGTGCTTCCGCCGCCACGATGAATTGGAACTATTTCAATCCCTGACTTTTTTATGATTTCACTGCTCTTCAACAGCTTATTTTTTTCAGTTCTGACGCCAAGCGTAATCACAGGCGAATGCTCGACAATGAAGACTTTCTCTTCATCGCTGCCTGTCTGCAACTCGACTAACGCCTTTTCCTGCATCGCAAGAACAGTATTATAATCCCTTATTCCACAATCAATTATTTCTATTTTCATAATCTCAAACTGCGCATTATACGAAATCCCCCCCACAACCACAATAAAGGACTTATTGAAGAGTGCAGATTTTTAACGTTCCCCGAAGGGGTTTCCACTACGCTCCAACAACATCGAACTTCGAACGCTCAACATCCAATGTGGAATATTTTTCTTCACCCATTAAAAGCAATCCTAATAATTCAGAGATAAACATAGAATATTTAGATTTGATTTGTTTGGTTGTGGTGATAAAATACAGTTGGAGCGTTTTTTTACTTTCAATTAGTTTACAGGAGAAAAAAAATGACACGAATGTTTCTTTTAATTTTTTTACCATTGTACACTTTCAACCCACAGCACTATAACATCAAACAAACTCCTTTAACCAATGCACAAATATGGGCAATTGCAGCATCCAATGTTCAAATGGAAGCAAAACAACTAAGTTTTGACAGTCTGGCTGGGACGAAAATAACAGATATTACAATCAATAAAACGAAAAATATGCTCAAAAAATCGTGGGATATCAACGACAGAGAGAGTTTTCTGCAAAGTTTGAAAAATTTGCAGGGAGGCGGGCACAGCATTGAGTTTGAAACATACAAAAAATATCTATCAAGTAACGAACAATCCAAAGCAAGACTCAAAAGTGAATTTAATGATCCAGACTTCACATACAAATACGCAATCGTCAAAAAATACAGTAATTCGCTTGGAAGCAAAAGTCTTTACGGCTGGGACGCATCAAGATATATCTGCCTGTGCCGATACGGATATGTGTGTGGTTATATAAGCGAGGAAGAGGCATGGGAAAAAATAATGCCGATGGCAAAATTTATTCAAAAAACTTTCGATTCGTGGCGGGAACTCGGCAGGAACTATTTAATCGGCAGAGAATTCTGGTATCCCGGCAAAGAAGATTCCTACTTTTTCAAGGAAGCGTATTTGCGGCTGCTTGAAATGCCGGACAGTCCGTGGGTGAAACTGAAATGGAATTTACCTCTTGACGAGGAGAACTAAAAATGCTTAAGAAAATTTCAATACTAACGCTCTTTGTTATCTTATGTTCCGATATCCAGGCAAAACAAATCACGGTTCCAAAAGATTTTGACAGCATTCAAAAAGCAATCAACAATTCCGACGCCGAAGATGTTATCATTGTCCGAGCAGGTGTTTATGTTGAAGATTTGAATTCCAGCCGGCCACTGCGAATCGAGGGACAAAACAGCGAAAGCACTATAATTAAAGGCACAATTAAAATTAAAGCAAAAGATTTCAACAGTCCCGGCCGCAACAAAACAATAATAAAAAACATTTGCATAGATGCCAGTCAAACAGGAATTGAAGCCTGTGACTGCTGCGATGTGTTAATTGAGAATTGTATAGTAAAAAATGCCAACATGTATGGAATTGCGATATTATACAGCAAAAAAACCGAAGTGAAAAACTGCCGAGTGATTAATGGCAAAAAAATCGGGATTTACTGTAATACTATCAACGATTTATCTCTGGCAGATAATATTGCAATGAATTCCAGCGACCCCAAAGAAGGAAGTGGTTTCGGAATCTACTATGTCAAACAATGCTCGGTTACTAACAATAGAAACATAAACAACAAATCAACAGGAATGTATTTGTTCCAGGTGAGCACATCAACCATTAAAAACAATAAATGTAATGAAAATGGAAATGCGGGGATTTATTTGCACAACTGCGGCTACAGCGAGATTTCTGCAAATGAAGTTATGCAGAATGTAAATGGAATTGTAGCGTTCAGGGTAGAATGCAGGATTGAAAGTAATTTATGTATGAATAACGCTTACAACGGTATTTATGTGCGAGCCAGTGAAGAAAGTATTGCCCCCATTTCTGCTAACGGCGACAAAACAGACTGGTCAAACGTGAAAACACAAATAAGAAATAATTACTGCATAAATAACAAAATAAGAGGAATTTACCTTTACTACTTGAAAAAACCGGCGGTAATCGAAAAAAACATTTGTGAATACAACCAAAACAACGGCATCGAAATAGATAATTCATTTTCACCAGTATGTATTCGGGAAAATACTGTTCAATTCAATGCCCGCAACGGTATAGATGCTTCCAATTCAACTTTTATTTCCATCGAGGAGAATACAATCAAATATAACCTTAACGGAATTTCGTCAATGGAGATGCGGGACAAAGTAAATGTCATTAAAAATTCCATAAACAATAACTATCGTGACGGCATTTTTATCTGTGATGCTAAAGCGTCCATTGAATCCAACATTATAGAAAACAATAAACATGAAGGAATTTTTGTTTTTGGAGAACCCGGTTCATGGGCAAAAGTAAAAGGGAATATTCTCAAAGAAAATTATCGTATAGGAATCCATTTCGTAAATGGCGCAGCAGGCGAAATCATTGATAATGAGTGCACAGGGCACGACTGGAGTGGAATCGCAATTCGCGGTAAAAATACCAGCCCAATTGTTTCCGGAAATAAATGTTTCAAAAATAAATGCTGGGGTATAGCATATTGGGATGATGCTAAACCCAAAATATCAGATAATGTAACGGAAAATAATGGTCTTGGTTCTGTACAATATTGGGATAAATATGACAAATTAAACCTTTATGAAAATAGCGACTTTTAATGTAAATTCGATACGGTCACGAACACAAATTGTTCTCGATTGGCTCAAGGAGAACAAGCCGGATGCGCTGTGTTTGCAGGAGACGAAAGTTCAGGATAAAGATTTTCCGGCTGACGCATTCGCGGACAGCGGGTATGAATTTGTTTATAAAGGCGAGAAGAGCTATAACGGCGTTGCGATTTTCAGCAAACATAAAATCACCGATGTTCAATACGGATTAGACAGCGAGCCGAGCGACCCGGCCAGAATGATAAAAATAAAAACCGCGGACGTTACTATCATCAACACCTATATTCCACAGGGCTTCGAAATTGAATCTGAAAAATATCAATACAAACTCGACTGGTACAAAAGACTGCTGAAATATTTCAAAAGCAATTTTGAGCCGATAGACAAAATTTTATGGCTGGGCGATTTAAATATCGCTTATGAAGCCAAAGACGTGCACGACCCAAAAAGGCTCGATGGGTCAGTTTGCTTTAACAAAGAGCTATCAGGGGTCTTCAAGAAATTTATCGATTGGGGATTTGCGGATCTGTTCAGAAAATTCTGCACTGACGAAGGGCAATATTCATTTTGGGATTATCGCGAGCCGAACGGATTCAAACGCAACAGAGGCTGGCGGCTGGATTATATTATGGGAACTCCCCCGATGGCTAAAGCCTGCGTGAATTGCGTCATAGACAAAAAGCCGAGAACACTGGAAAAGCCCAGCGACCACACTCCGGTAGTCGCGGCGTTCGAGAAAATTTAATCTTCCTCGTTTCGCCTTTCCGAACCGCGGCGGCGCTCAGTGCCCGTATAGCCGCAGGAAATTTTGCGGCGATCGCCCTTCCGCCTGCGATCAATGACGTTGATATCCGCCATTATCTCAACTATTCTGTCGAAAACCGTTTTAGATGAATCAACTGTGCTCATAAATTCCATCCTTTAACTATATCTCGACAAAAAAACAGACTTTTAATAAATTTTTTCTTCCGCTGCCCCAACTATTCTACTGTCGGGCGGTGCGATTTGTCAACCTTTTGGGCGATTTTTTTTCCTCGGAATCTCTCTTCGGGTCAGAAGACAAATATTTTATCTCCGATTCCGTCAGCGACCTGTAACTGCCGAGGCTCATTCTGTCAATCGATATCCGTCCGATGTGCGTTCGCTTGAGCGAGGCGACTTTATAGCCGAGCCTTGCCATAATCCTCTGGATTTCGCGATTCAAGCCAAAACGAATCCTGATTTCCAACTGCGATTCACGTTCCGACGCCTTTAAAACCTTAATCTTCAACGGCGAAGTTTTGCCATCTGAAAGCCAAACGCCTCTCTTCAATTTATCGACAGCTTCATTCGTGATTTTGCCTTTAATCGTCGCTATATACGTTTTTTCAAGGCTATAACGCGGATGTGTCAGCCTGTCGGCAACAACAGAATCGTTTGTAAGTACAATAGCACCAGTGGTTTCGGTGTCTAATCTGCCGGCACAGAATATCCTGTCTTTTGTGTCGATTAAATCAATCGCCTTTCGCTTGCCTGCCGGGTCATCGTTGGTACAAATGACGCCTTTGGGCTTATTCAGCAGGTAATAAACCTTTTTTTTGGGCTTTTGGATTCGTCTGCCGTCAACGGTAATGTTATCCTCATCAGCATCCGCGAACGCCGGCATCGTATCAACTATCTTGCCATTGACGCGGACTGCACCCTGAAGTATCAATTCTTCACACCTTCGGCGTGAATCTATACCTGCCGCAGCGAGAATTCTTTGTAATCGTTCTTTTGCCATTATTTAACCCTCAAAACGTTGCAGATTCGCAAAACAAAACCGAGAAAATTGTTCAAAAAACGGATTTCTCCGCTTCATTCACCCTAACGGGTTCATTCCGGTCGAAATGACGAAGTACTGCAAAGTAAAAAAATACACCTATAACTATACTCAAATTAAAGCACTTACGCCAATAGAACTTTGATAATTTAGGTAAATTTTTGTTGACTAAACGCCTGTTAATGACGATAATGTAGTACTTTGGCATAATCGTAAGTATATAATACCACAGGTATTTTTTAATAACGCGTCGAACAGTTGGTAAGTCATTACGCCAGCTTCGCTAAACCGCGAATTACGAGCGTAGTTATTTAAGCCCTTTGGTATAAGTTAACTGATTTAATAAAAATCCGAGTAATATCCCTTCAGGAGATTATAAATGGCGGTCGGACGGCAAGAACAAGGCAGCGGATTACTTTACACAGCAATTATATTTGTAGGCTTAACACTTGTATCACTCGTTGCGGCGATAATCTTCGGCGTTAAGGCGGGCGATTTGCGAGACCAGCTTACTCAAAGCCAGCAGCAGCTCGACGAGATGGCGACATCTTCGGAGGTATCCAGTATCGGCACAATTGTCGGCCAGAAACAAGGCGGCGACAGCAGAGTTCGCCAGCTTATCAGTCTGCTGGATAACACATATAAAATGAATACCGGCCTCGCTCCGCAGGAAACAAGCGCTGAAGCGAAAGCTATCGAACTTCAGTCAAAATACAACGACATCCTTGCTAAACTTCCAAAAGAATTTGATATCACAACAGCACCAAACGATGTCAACGCACCGGGAATTTTCAGAATCGTTGACATTTACGACAACAAACTCAAACTGAAAAACTCATCTATCGAACAGCTCAACGGTCAAATCGCAAGTCTCAACGACGACCTTGACGCAGCCAAACTCGGAGCAAAGAACAGAGAACAGGAACTTCTTGCACAGTTAGGCATCGTTCGTCAGGACGCAAATTCCGTTCAGGCAAGCTATAATCAGCTCCGCGATCTGATGAGCAAAAAAGCTGACGAGCAGATGCAGGCTATGATTCAGCAAAGAGAAGATGCGATAAACGAAAGGAATAAAAGCAAACAGGAACTGCTGGAAGCTGCAAGCAAACTACAAGTAACTCAAAACAGACTTGAAGACTCGCTTGGCAAACTTAACGCTATCAAGCCAAGACCGAAAGAAGACATCGCTGCGTATAATATCGACGGCCATATCATTTCGGTAGATGTCCAGTCGAATATCGTCTTTATCGATATCGGCAGCGACAGCAAAGTATATGCGGGTCTGACTTTTGCCGTTTATGACAGAAGCGCACCTGTTCCGACCGACGGCACAAGCAAAGGCGAAATTGAAATTTTCGACGTCGCTAAAAATACCGCGACCGCGAGAATTGTAACAATGAGCAAGAGAAATCCAATCGCTGACGGCGACGTAATTATCAACCTTATCTGGGACAGCAAAGCAGTCAACAGATTCGTTATCGCCGGCGACTTCGATTTCAACGGCGACGGTTATGTCGATGCAGACGGCGCAAGCAAAATCGCACAGCTTGTCGAAAACTGGGGCGGCAAAGTTGAAGATGGCGTAACAATCGATACCGACTACGTTGTGCTCGGAAATGAACCGCAGTTTAAGAAAAAACCAAGTCTGGATGATGTGGAAGCTGACCCGCTGGCCAATGAAAAATACGACGCTTCAGTCGCGGCTAAAGAAAAATATAACGATGCCATAAAACAATCAAAGGATTTGTATATTCCGATTTTTAATCTCAAGAGATTCCTGAACTTCGCAGGCTACGAAGCTCTTGCGGCAAAAAGCAAATAATCTATATTGGTTCGATGCCAATCGAGGCGATATATACCTCGCCGGTGTATTCGATTGAGCACGGATTCATAAAACCTTTTTTGGCGGCGACAAATGTAACTGTCGCAACCGCTTTTATGGCTGTGTTCAAAGGCGTTCCATTATCGCAATCCAAACCAGATGGAATATCAACGGCTATAACAGGTTTCTTCAATTCGTTCATGGCATTTATTATCGCAGCAAATTCAGTTTTCAATTCGCCTGACAAGCCGGTTCCAAAAATCGCATCGACAATTAAATTACAACTTCCCGCTAATGTTTTTACCTGCTCGGCTTGCGTCAGTTCTTGAATTTCAATTCCGATATTATTCGCGATGTTATAATTTACCAACGCATCGCCTTTGATTTTCGCTGCTGAACCGCACAAAACAGTATTCACATTGTAACCGGCATTTTTTAGGAGACGTGCAATTACAAAGCCATCGCCGCCGTTGTTGCCGGTGCCGCAGAAAATGCAAACCTTCGAGCCGCCCCGCTTTTTCAGTTCCTGGATTATGATTTCGCAGCATCCTCTGCCAGCATTTTCCATAAGCACAACGCCCTGCACACCAAGCGTTCCAATAGCCCATGCGTCAACGTCGCGCACCTGTTGGCGAGTCATTACCTTGTCATTTTGTCGGTTAAATTTCTTTACCATTCTAATGATTATACTGTTACGCAATAAAGCTTCAAGAATTGATGTTGAATATTTATAGTTTGGCGGTACATTAATGCTATGAATATTTTATTGACAAATGACGATGGAATTACGGCCGAAGGAATCGCAGCGGCATACAAAGAATTAGCCAAAATAGGCGATGTTACGGTCGTTGCGCCGTCCGGCAGGATGAGCGGAGCAGGACACAGCATTACCGTTTTTGAGCCGTTAGTCTGCGAAAAGGTTAAAATCAAAAACCTGTTTACAGGCTACAGCGTGAGCGGTTCGCCGGCAGATTGCGTTAAGCTGGCTCTTATGGAGCTTTGCCCAACCAAACCCGACCTTGTCGTCAGCGGAATAAATCACGGAGCGAACGTCGGTATAAACGTTTACTATTCAGGCACAGTCGCGGCGGCAATGGAAGCGGCGTTTTACGGAATGCCGGCTATCGCGTTGAGCGCCGTTAATGAACAAGATACGGATTTCGACTGTGCGGCAGGGTATTGTGCCAAAGTTGTAAAAAAATTACTGCCGCTGACTATCCCCGGCGTAATTAATATTAACATTCCCGCCCTGTCGAAAGGCAAACCAAAGGGACTGAAAATTGTTCCGCAGTCAACGATGGGCTTCAACGAACATTACATCAAAACGCAAAATGAAAACGGTCAAATGCTGTATCAGCTTGCCGGCGGTCAGTACCGCGATGTAGATTTGCCGAGCGATACACTTGTTCTGGACGACGGGTTTATCACGGTAACGTCGCTCGGCTTCGATATGACGGATTACAAGGGAATGGAAAAACTCCATCAAATAAATTTACAAGGATAAAAAATGGCTGCTAAAAAAAGTCAGATTTGTATTTGTACGGTTACAGGAAAAGACAGAGTAGGCATCATCGCAAAACTGGCCGTGGCAATGTCCAAAGCGAATATCAACATCGTCGATGTAAATCAGAAAATCATGGAAAATTATTTCGTAATGACAATGGCGTGCGATATCGCAAAGGCGACTATAACATTGCCGCAAATTCATAAAATATTAGACAAAATCGCCGATGAACTGAAACTGAAAATCAACTTCCAAGACGAATCCATCTTCAAAATGATGCATCGGGTCTAAAGCTGTTCCCGATTCCCGAAAAAATATTAAATTCGCGGAATTTTACTTTCGTAATCGAAAATGATGAAATTATGTCAATTTCTCACTTTTCTAAGTGAAAAATTTCGCTATAATACCTTGCAATGGTTACAGGGATACTGACAATTCTCAAGTCAATTTTCTATAACTAATTTATTTAAAAGCACTTGCACCCGTAGCTCAACTGGATAGAGCGCCGGCCTACGAAGCCAGAGGTTACAGGTTCGACTCCTGTCGGGCGCATTATTTTTAGCCGCGAAGGCACTAAGTCACTAAATATTAAGTATATATTTCTTTGTGCCTTGGTCTCTTAGTGGCTATTTTTTTTAAGGAAATAAAATGGAAAATAAAGATTTTTCTCAAATGATACTCGGAAGAGCCGCATCACTTTATAAGCACATCGTTCTGCCCGAAGGCGAAGACCCAAGAACAATTGAAGCCGCCAAGAAGATGGCCGACAGGAAAATGGCCAAACTCACCCTGCTCGGCGATGAAAAGAAAATCGGCGACGAGCTGAAAAAAATCGGCGCAAACACAACAAACATCACAGTCATCAATCCTAAAACAAGTCCAAAACTGAAAGAATACGCAGATAAATTTTATGAACTGCGCAAGAGCAAAGGCGTTACTCCGGAACAGGCACTGAAAACTGTTACTGACGAAGTATATTTCGCAACGATGATGGTTAAGGTCGGCGAAGTTGACGGCCTTGTCAGCGGTGCGGTACATTCGACTCCGGACACTGTTCGCCCTGCTCTGCAAATCATCAAGGCAGCCAAAGGTGTCGAGACAGTTTCGAGCATGTTCTTTATGACAAAAGGCGACACAACATTACTGTACGCTGATTCAGGTTTGAATCAGGACCCAACAGCAGAACAGCTTGCGGACATCGCGCTGACAACTGCACGAACAGCAAAACAATTCGGCATCGTTCCAAAAATCGCGATGCTTTCATATTCGACAAAAGGCTCGGCCAAAGGCACCGGCCCGGACAAAATGATTAAGGCAACCGAACTTGCCAAAGCCAAACTCGAAAAGGAATTCGACGGCGAATACGCAATTGACGGCGAACTGCAATTCGATGCCGCTTTCGTACCAAGTGTCGCTGCGAAAAAAGCACCCGGCAGTCCACTGAAAGGTCAAGCTAATGTTTTCATTTTCCCTGATTTGGGCGTTGGAAATATTTGCTACAAGTCAACAGAAAGACTGGCAGGCTATGCCGCTTACGGCCCAATCTTGCAGGGTATCGCAAAACCTGTGAACGATTTGTCCCGCGGCTGCAACAGCGATGATATCGTCGCGGCAGCGGCTATCACAGCAATACAATCGGTTGGATAATTTTAAATTTTGAATTTTTAATTTTGAGTTAATTAAAAATTAAGCATTAATAATTAAAAATTACCGGCTTGTTATTTTATGCCAACGGAAAGACACTTCGTTATTCATAAGCACACCCGCGGCGATGATATCCACTGGGATTTAATGATAGAGTACGGTGATGTCTTAAAAACATGGCGATTGGATAATCCGCCAGAAAAACTGGCAAGCGAAAAGACAAAAGCAACCCCAATTCAAGACCATGACAAAAAATTCCTCACATATCAAGGCTCCGTCAATAATGGCACCGGTACCGCTGAAATCGTCGATGAGGGAACCTGTACAATCAAATCGGATGATGGTAAAATATTACAAGTTTCTTTTACAGGGAAGATTTTGAGAAAACAAATTACGTTAGAGGGATAAATTATGAGCGATGAAAAAATTATTGAGAGAGATGACAAGCTGGTTAAGAGTGAAAAATCCTGGCGGCGAGCTCGTATCGGGGCTATTTGCTTGGGAACAATTTATGTTTTATTTTTTTTGATTGCTTTAAAAGAACGGCCATCATTTCCAGGTGAAGCTATTCGTTCTCTGGCAATAGGAGCTGTTTTCTGGTTGGTAATCATTGATTGGCTTAACTTAAGATTAAGCCATATTGCTTCCATCAAACTTTACAGAGGCAAAATAAATAATCCGTGAAATCTGTGATTAATAATTAAAACTGGATTTCCATTTTTTGCAATTCGTTGAGCAGTTTGTCCGGCCCCTGATAATTGATTGCGTTAAAGCCGAGGGAATTGCCGATATCCGTATATTCCTGAATATCATCGATATAAACGCATTTTTCGGCGGGCAGTTTCAGTTTTTTCAGCACATCGTCGTAGATTTTTCTGTCCGGCTTAACCGCGCCGGCCTCGTGCGAAAGCGTCAGCACATCAAACAGGCCAATCACTTCCATATTTCTTATCTGGCTCTCGAAATCCCATACGTTGGTGTTTGACAACAAGCCGAGTTTGTATTTCGGCTTCAATTTTTTTATCAGTTCGAAAGTTTCCGGAATCGGCGTGAAAATATCCGTATGCGCATCGATAAATTCTGATTTGCTGATAGACAGGCCGCAGGTCTTGACGACTTCGCGGTAAAATTCATCGCCTGTAACTTTACCAGATTCAAATCTTACGCGGATATCCGTATCGCAAAAAATTAATTTGCGAAGCTGTCCGACAGTCTTATCGCAATGCCTCGTAAGTTTTTCGAGAAAAATATTATGATCGAATTTGCAGATAACATTGCCAAAATCAAATATAAACGCCTCAATCATTTTTTGCCTGCGAGATATTCGTTAATCGCCGCCGCGGCAGTACGCCCCTGCCCCATCGCTAAAATAACCGTCGCTGCCCCCAAAACAATATCTCCGCCAGCGTAAACGCCATCGAGCGAAGTCTTGCATTTTTCATCGACAACAATATTGCCCCATTTGTTCAGCGTAAGGCCTTGCGTGGTTTGGCCGATGAGAGGATTTGCACCGTTACCAATCGCGACGACAACCGTATCGACATCAATCGTAAACTCCGAACCTTCTATCGGCACAGGTCTGCGTCTTCCCGATGCGTCCGGTTCGCCAAGTTCGTATTTCAAACACTCAATGCCGCAGACAACGCCATCCGCATTGCCGAGGAGTCGTTTGGGATTGCGCAATAAATGAAATTCAACGCCCTCTTCTTTTGCGTGGTGAACTTCTTCAACTCGAGCGGGCATTTCCTTTTCGCTTCTGCGGTAAATCAAATATACATGTTCCGCACCGAGCCGAACAGCGGTTCTGGCTGAATCCATCGCGACGTTTCCGCCGCCAACAACCGCGACGCGTTTGGACATCGCAATCGGCGTATCGGCTCCTTTGCCGAAATCATACGCACGCATTAAATTCGCGCGAGTCAAATATTCATTAGCGCTGTAAACGCCGACGAGGTGTTCGCCTTCGATATTCATAAACATCGGCAGGCCTGCACCTACGCCGATATAAACAGCGTCAAAGCCGTCTTTTTCCATCAAATCTTTTATAGTCTTCGTTCTGCCGGCGACAAAATTGCAAATAATTTCAACGCCCATTTTTTTAAGCCCTTCGATTTCCTCCTGCACAATAGCCTTCGGCAGACGAAATTCCGGAATGCCGTAAACCATTACGCCGCCGGGCTTGTGAAACGCTTCAAATACCGTAACTTCGTGGCCTGCTCTGCGGACGTCTGTTGCAACGACGATACCGCCTGGGCCTGCGCCAAGAATCGCAACTTTTTTACCAGTTGACGGCGCAACTGGCGGAACTGATTTTTCTTTTTGCTTTCTGCCCCAATCGGCTACAAACCTTTCGAGTCTGCCGATTGAAACTGACTTTTCAACATCTTTGAATTTTTTGCCGACTGTGCACGGAAGCTGGCACTGGACTTCCTGCGGACAAACTCGACCGCAAACCGCGGGCAGCAGTGAATTTTCTCTGATAATATCAAGTGCCTTCTGGAAATCGCCTTCGACAATTTGAGCGATAAAGTCTTTAATTTTGATTTTTACCGGGCAGCCTTCCATACACGGCGCATTCTTACAGCCCAGACACCGCAGAGCTTCGAGTCTTGCCTGCGTTTCAGTGTAGCCAATCGCGACTTCGTCAACGTTCGACCGGCGAGCAACGCCATCCTGCTGCGGCATTGCCTGCGAAGGAATATTGTATCTGTCGGCCGGTTTTAATATGCCTGCTTTATGCTTCTTCAAAAGTTCGTCAAGTAATTGCTGGTCGTTCAATTTATTATCCTTTTCGCCACCGAGTATATATTAAAGCGTAGATTCCCGCCTGCGCGGGAATGACATTTATTTATCCAGCCCGATTCTGCATTTGTGTTTATATTCTTCCATTGCGGCCTGTTCCTGCTTTTTATACGCGGTCATTCGTTTCATCATAAGGTCGAAATTCACCAGGTGTCCGTCAAACTCCGGGCCGTCAACGCAGACAAATTTTGTCTGGCCGCCAACTTCGACTCTGCATCCGCCGCACATTCCTGTGCCGTCAATCATAATCGTATTCAGCGAAACAACCGTCGGCACATTATGCTTTTGCGTAGTCGCACAGCAGAACTTCATCATTATCGTCGGGCCTATCGCGACAACCAAATCAACTTTCTGCAACTGACATATCTCGTCAAGCGGAACCGTTACAACAGCTTTTCGGCCGTAAGAGCCATCGTCTGTAACTATTATTACTTCATCGCTGACAACTCTGAAATCGTCTTCGAGAATCAGCAGGCTTTTGTTTCTTGCGCCTAAAATACTTATGACTTTATTTCCCGCCTGCTTCATAGCTTTTGCAATCGGAAGCAAAGGAGCGTTTCCAATACCGCCGCCGACACAGACCACCGTGCCAAACTTTTCTACGTGTGTGGGCCTGCCCAGCGGGCCAAGTATATTCTCAACTTCATCGCCGACCTGAAGGTTACCAAGTTCGGCAGTACTCTTGCCAACCGCCTGCCAAATTAAACAAATTGTTCCTTTTTTCTGGTCAGTACCGGCAACAGTCAAAGGGATGCGTTCGCTGTAAGTGGTTTTCAGGCAAACGATTACAAATTGCCCTGCTTTTGCGGCCGATGCGACCAGCGGAGCCTCGATGTCGGCCATATAGACATCCGGACATAACTGCTGTTTTGACAATAACTTATGTGCCAAGTTACACTACCTTTCTCTTGTCGGAATCAAAGAGCGAAATTATGGCCTATTTGTGCAAATTGGTCAAGTAATTATACCGCTTTCGCAGACAAAAATTACTTTTTTGAATACGAAAACAAACAATTTATGTCTTTGTCATAAAAAATATTCAAAAATTACTTGCTGACTCGAAGTCTTTGCTGTATAGTGATTTGCGGTTTGTTTTAAATGTAAATTATCGTATGTTATGCAGCCTAATTGCAGCTTAAAAAATTAATTTGAAAACTCTCTGTACGAGGTACACTATGGGAACAGTAACAAAGAAAGAATTAATTGATAGAATTGCAGAACAAACACAGGCCAAAAGGGTCGTTGTCAAGCGAGTAGTTCAGTCGTTCCTTGACGAGATTATTTCCGAACTTATTGGAAATAACCGTCTGGAATTCCGCGACTTCGGAGTTTTCGAAGTTCGTACCCGTGAGGCCAGAGTAGCTCAAAATCCCAAGACGCTCGAAAGAGTCGAAGTACCCGCAAAACGTACAGTAAAGTTCAAGATGGGCCGGCTTATGAAAGAAAAGCTCGGCGGCGATGACGACGACAGCGTGTCAGAAGATACACAGGCATAATATTTTAAATCAAACGGCAGAATTCATTTGCCGTTTTTCAGTGAAGGAAAGTACCCATGGCAGAGGGAGTAGTAAAATGGTTCGACCCTAAAAAGGGTTACGGCTTTATCGACGGCAACGGCAAACCAGATGTTTTCGTACACCACACTGGCTTCAAAGAAAAAACTCTCAAAATCCTCAACGAAGGCGATACCGTCAGCTATGAAATCGGTCAGGGCGACAAAGGCCCCCGCGCTGAAAATGTAGAACTCCTTGAAAAAAAATAAACATTTCTAATGCGCAAGTTCGTATTAATTTACGCAATTTTTTAAAAATTCACGCATGGGAATAATTGCGCACATTTTTTCTTCTGAGGTGCTAAACGAATGACGGACACTCGGACGGAGGGTATAATACCCCCAGAAAGGAGTGTCCAACATGGCACAGTACAAACATTACAGTAAAGATTTCAAGTTACAGGCGGCAAAACTCGTCACAGAACAAGGCTATTC